>NZ_CP048410.1:3292500-3592500 GCF_019357415.1 Gramella sp. MT6 | reverse complement strand
AACACCGAGATCCTTCAAATTTCACCATGGATCTTATGGTTGAAGATATTGAAAATCTTAGGAAGGAACTTGGATATGAGCGATGGATCTTGCTAGGGCATTCTTTTGGCGGAATGCTGGCTTATGCTTATACCGCAGAATATCCTGAACGGGTTCAGGCAATAATCCAGTCTCATAGTGGAGGCATGAGTTTAAGAAACGCAAATAGGTTTAGTATTACTAACCGCCTCACTGAAGCCGAAAATGATAGCCTTATACATTATTTAGCCTTAATGAATACTAACTCCGCAAATCCTTATTTGGTAAAGAAAAGAGCTTCTTACATGGCAAAGGCCTATTTGTTTGGATCTGAAAATGAAGCAACCATTGCTGCAAGGTTACTGGAAGTAGATCGTGATTTAAATTCGTTGATCTGGAATAATATGCGGTCTGCCAATTTTGATAAGACTGCTGAAATGCAGAGTTTTAATAAAAAAGTATTGATCCTTCATGGATTACAGGACGTAGTACCTATTGATATCGCTGAAGAAGCTCATGAAATTTTACCTAACTCCAGGTTGGTGGTCATGCCTGAATGTGGACATTACGGTTGGCTGGATAGGCCGGATATTTACTTAAAAGAGGTTAAAGATTTTTTAAAAGCGAATTCAGAAGAAGTTAAGTAAAGCAGGAGTATTATTTTTAGGGTTCTAAGTAATTAATCTAAAAAATTCAGAAATGAAAATTACCAACATTCAGGGAAAAGTGAAGCTTGCAAATGAAGTGGAGATGCCTTATTTAGGACTTGGCGTTTATAAGGCTGATAATGGGGAGGAAGTTAAAACTTCTATTCAGCATGCCCTGGAAGCTGGATACCGTCTAATAGATACCGCTGCTTTTTACGGAAATGAAGAAGGCGTAGGAGAAGCGATACGAAATAGTGAAATTCCAAGAGAGGAGATCTTTGTAACTTCTAAAATATGGATCGATGATCAGGGAAAAGGTTCTACCCGTAAGGCATTCAATGATACTCTGGAAAAGATGGGCCTGGAATATCTTGATCTTTACTTAATTCACTGGCCGGTACCGGGTAAATTTCTGGATACCTGGCAAATTATGCAGGACCTCTACGCTGAAGGTTCAATTAAAGCAATTGGTGTTAGTAATTGTTTGGAACATCACCTGGAAAGTTTTAAAGAACTTGGAGGCGTACAACCCATGGTTCTGCAAAATGAATTTCATCCCAAATTAATTCAGCAAGAGCTCATAGATTATTGTAAAAAGAATAATATTCATTACCAGGCATGGTCTCCCTTAATGAGAGGTGAAATCCTCAAGAATGATGTTATAAAAGAACTTGCGGAAAAATACGGCAAATCTGCGGCTCAAATTGTTCTTAGATGGGATCTGCAAAAAGGAGTTACAACTATTCCAAAAAGTGTGCATAAGGAGAGGATCATTGAGAATTCAAATGTCTTTGATTTTGAATTGTCTTTAGATGATATGCGTAAGATAGATGCCCTTAATGACAACACCAGAACCGGTGCTCATCCAGATCACTTTATGGAACATTTTAGTTAAGCTTTATTTTTGAAAATTGAAATAAAGAAGTTTAATTTGCAATCCACAATCGGGATGTGGCGCAGTCTGGTAGCGTATACGCCTGGGGGGCGTGGGGTCGCAGGTTCAAATCCTGTCATCCCGACTTTAAGCTTATTATTAAAAGTTTGAACTCTGGTAGTCTTTTGATTACCAGAGTTTTTTATTTCACGCAATTTACTAGTTTGGCCCAAATTCCTTAAATGCTGATCATTGAAGAGTTTAAATTAATCCTTCTTAAATTTTTATCTCAACAATAATTTCAGTGATAGAAAAGTTGAAATTCAGATTGATGAAGTTTATTATTGTAGGGTAAATAAGTTTCTTTTTTAGAAAAGCATGGGTGGATTTTGACCTTTTAAATTAAAGTATTCCTATATTCCAACAAAATATTCCAATTGTACGCTGAAAGTAAAACGTTCAAAGCTGATTCAAGTTCAGAGTTAAAAGTGATTAGTCCATTCAAATTTAAGCTGTTTCTTTTTTCTTTAACTGTTATAATTAACAGCTTAGTCTTTGCTCAGGAGAATAAAGAATCTCCATATCAATTTGAGACTTTAGAAGATCTACCCACACAGAGGGCAGTTGCAAGTATTTCTCAAGATGAGCAGGGATTTATTTGGATGGGCACCAACGGGCTTGGCCTTAATAAATTTAATGGGGTCGATTTTATTTCCTATCAATATGTAGAGGGGGATAGTACCAGTCTTAGTAATTCTCTGGTTCATTATACTTATATAGACAATGCAAATAGATTGTGGGTAGGTACAGAGACCGGGCTGGATTTATATAATCGAGAGCAGGATAATTTCATACATATTCCACTTGGCGAATCAGAAAATGCTAATATTTCAGTTCAGGCAATGCTCGAAGATGAAGCCGGGAATATTTTAGTGGGAACTCACCAATATGGAATTTTCCTGGTTGATCCACAGAGCCTCAAAGTTTCTAAAATTAAAATATTCGGAATCAATGAAGTGAGAAACCTGCTTATTAATAGTCTGTCATTTTTTGATGATAAGATTCTTCTAGGTACAGATAAAGGTCTGTTCGAGTTCGATAAAAATGAAAATAAAGTTATTCCTGCTAATTTCATGACTTCCAGTGGGAAAGAAAAAATTGAGACCTCCATAAAAACAATGGAATTGGATGGAAATGGAGATCTCTGGCTGGGAACCATTTCCAGTGGGCTCTATAAAATTGACGAGAATGAAAATGGAAGGTATGTGATACAGCATTTTCCAATTACAAGTAAAAGGGTCCTGTCACTCCAAATCACTCCAAGAAACACCATCCTATGCGGTACAGAGAATGATGGGATGTTCGAATTGGATGCCAACGGTAATATCTCTAACCGTTATTTGCGTAATAAATTTTCTAAGGACGGAATAAGGTCAAATTCCATCTGGTCGTTATTTTTAGACGACCAGGAGCGTATTTGGATTGGCTATTATAATAACGGTTTGGGTATTTACGATAAACTGTACGATAAGTTTCAGGATATTAGTAGCATCCCGAATGATTCAAATTCATTACAGGCAAACTCGGTTACCGGAATTCTGAAAGATGATCAGGGTAGGTTATGGATCGCAATGGATGGAGGAGGTATAGACGTTTATAAACCACGTACAAAAGAATTTATTCACCTTTTAAATACTGATAATAGTATTGCAACCGGACTCAATTCAGCAGATGTACAAACCATTTTTAAAGATAGAAAAGGGAACATCTGGGTGGGAACCTGGGATTATGGTATTTATTTCCTAAAAGAGAGTGCTAAAGAATTTATTAATTATACTGAAAAGACTACAGGTGTAGGATTACCGAGTAATCGGATTTTAAGTTTTTCCGAAGATTCAAAAGGTATTATCTGGATCGGCACTTATTCCAATGGAATCATTTCTTATAATCCTTCAACTGAAAAATTTAAGGATTACGATGAATATATTTTTCAGGAAGAGCGCATTACCTATAGCGATGTGCGCACAGTTTATGTAGATAGTGAGGATAATATCTGGTTTGGGGGAAATTCAGGGTTGTTTAAGTTAAGAGTGATTAACAATACTTATGACCTGGAATCCATGTCTTCCAGGTTTTTTAGCAATACCGATCATCCTTATAATAGTCTGGTTATGGATATTTATGAAGATTCTTCAAAAAATCTATGGATTGGGACAGAGGGTCATGGTTTATGCAGGTACGATATGAAAGCAGATTCATTTACCTGGATGGATGCTGAAATGAATTTCAACAAAATTACGGCCTCCTCGATCATTGAAGATGATGCCGGCAATATCTGGGTAGCAGGAAATAATGGCCTCGCCAGGCTGAACAGGGATGAAAATGAATTTAAGAACTACACTATAAATGACGGTCTTTTAAGCAATGACTTCAACAGTAATTCGGTGTATAAGGATGAGGAGGGTAAATTATATTTTGGGTCATATGAAGGAGTTAATTACTTCCATCCAGAAAATCTTTCAGTTTTAGAAAAGACTCCGCGGGTTTACCTGAGCGACCTTAAAATCTTTAATCAACCTGTACATCCTGGCGATGAGCAATCACCATTGGATAAAGTGCTTTCACAAACAGATAAAATTCAGCTAAACCATGAGCAGTCGGTTTTCACGATAGATTATGCCGCGATAGATTACACCAGGCCAGAGAAGATACAGTTTGCTTATTACCTGGAAGGTTTTGAAGATTCCTGGAATTATGTTCAGAATACGAGGAGTGCCACCTATACGAACCTTCCCGCCGGTAATTATATTTTCCACGTCAAAGCAGCAAATAGCGATGGGGTATGGAATGATGAACCAACTTCATTGAATATAAAAGTTCTTCCCCCTTGGTGGTTTACCAGGATCGCCATTTTAGGATATGTTCTATTATTCTTTTTACTGATATATGTAACCTACCGTGTTATTAGTTCCCGAATAAAGACGAGGAGAGCAATCGCACAGGAACGTGAAAGATATTTACAGGAAGAAGCTTTAAATGATAAAAAGATTCAGTTCTTCACAAATATTTCTCATGAATTCAGAACACCATTGACTTTAATTATGAGTCCGCTGGAGGATATTATGAATGATAATTCTCTTTCAGGTCGGGTAAATAAGAAATTGAACGTTATCAATAAAAATACTATCCGATTAAAGCGTTTGATTGATGAGTTAATGGATTTCCGTAAACTTCAGGTGAACAGAATTCCGCTAAATGTCACTTCTTTCTCCGCAAAAGAACTCTTGTTGGAGATCGAGGACTATTTTAAAGAAGAGGCAGAGCAACGAAATATTGTATTATCCCTGGAAATAGAGGAGGAAATTAACCTTATTTATGCCGACAGGGGAAAACTAGAAAAGATTATTTTCAACATTCTTTCCAATGCTTTTAAAAGTACAGGGAATAATGGCATTATTACGATGACAGCGGCTTTTAAGAAGTCTCACTTTTTTAAATTGATCCCAGGGAAGCCGGTCACCGGTTTGGAAATTAGTATTGAAGATACAGGGAAGGGAATTGATCCTGATGAAATTCAGAATATTTTCGATCGTTTCTACCAGATCAAAGACAGAAACGAACAGTATTACAGCGGCACCGGGATTGGTCTTGAAGTAGTGCGTAGTTTCGTGGAACTTCATAAAGGTGAAATCGAAGTTGAAAGTGAAGTTGGGGTGGGTACCAAATTCAGAATATTGATTCCAATGGATAAAGAACACCTGGAAGCTCCTGAAGTTAACCCGGCCACCGAAGAAAAAGTAGAGATCAAGGCAGATGGATCTGAGACTAGCAGTAAAACGGATGATACGGAACCTCTGAAAAAGACGCTATTGGTAGTTGAAGATAATCTCGAGCTTAGAAATTATATTAAAGAATCCCTAACCTCAGATTATAAAATTGTGGTTGCCGAAGATGGGGTAGTGGGGCTGGAAAAAGCTAAGAAATATATGCCAGATGTGGTGATTACTGATGTGATCATGCCTAAAATGGATGGTTATGAGTTTTGTGCCGAGCTTAAAAAAGATCTCAGAACCAGTCATATTCCTGTGCTTATGCTTACCGCAAAAGCGATGACAGAGGATTGGGTGGAAGGCCTTGATGCGGGAGCAGATGTGTACCTGAATAAACCTTTCCAACTGAAGATCCTACGTTCGCATTTAAAGCAATTAGTGAGCAATAGGGCGCTTCTGTTCAATAAATATATGGGTGATGTGAATAATACTGAAATGGAACCCAATGCGACTTCCTTAGACCAGCAATTTATTCTGGATATCATGAACTACACCCGTTTAAATATTCGTGAGTCGAATTTAAATGTAGAAAAACTGGCAGATGAATTTAATTTGAGCAGGAGTCAGCTTTATAGGAAAATAAAGGCTTTAACCGGTTTAACTGCCAATGAGCTTATTAGAAAGATAAGGCTGGAAAGGGCCAATGAATTATTAAGGGAGAATTCCGAGATTTCTATCAGCGAAATTAGTTATAAAGTTGGATTCTCTTCTCCTTCATATTTTTCGAAATGCTTCAAAGATTTTTATGGAAAGCTCCCTAAAGAAGTCAATGAAGGTTAATTTTTATTGAAATTAGAATCTTATAGAAAAGAAACTTTCCAAAGCTATAAAAAAAAAAGTACCGGAAATTAATCCGGTACTTCTTGAAAGCAGAGTTGGATAATCCAAACTTAATATTCCAATTCTCCCGTAAAATCTTCACTTACATCACGACCGGCCAAACCATCGGCCACTCCTTTGTAAGCATGTTTCCTTTCATAATTGGCATCCCATAAATTAGGTGATTCATTTGGCAACCAGAATTCATGTTCATTAGCATTATCTGATACATTCCAGATCGTGATACCATATTGCTGTGCCGTTGGAATATATTCGTGATAGGTATCTATTATAAACTGGTACATATCTGCCTGAGCTGCCAGCTGCTCCTGGGTTGGTGTAGCCGTTCCCAGTCTTACATCCAGTTCAGAAATTTTAATCATCTTACCTGAATTTCCTAATTTTTCCATCATGCTGGTGATATTTTCTCTGCTGGTATTTAAAGAAACATGCATTTGCGATGGCGCTGGCCGTCTTTAAAAACAGATCATTGCGTTGCTGAGTAAATAGATGCTCATGTGTTTTTTTAAAATGTCTGAAACTCTCAAAACATTCCCAGGCATCCTTGTCTTTGTAATCGAACCAGCTGAATACAATTTCCATTTGATAAACTGCATTGGTTTCAAAAGGATCTTGTGAATTTTCTAATTTCTTCCATTTTCCAGTAACGAACTGCCTGAGAGCATCAAACTCCTGTTCATGCACTTTTTTATCTACTGCCGCGATGGCATAAAAAAGTTCACCAAGTTTTTCAAAAAGAAGTGAATGTGATGAATTTTCTTTTTTCATGACACACCTATTTAGACATAAAATTTAAGAAGACCTAATGATTGAATAAATGATAAATATCAGGTGTGATGAAAAACGAAAATCAAATTCTTACCCGCGTAAAGATTCTTTTAGGAGAAGAATCTATTCTTGATATTCCAAGTCAGAAGAAATTCTATTGACCGCCAGCTCATTTAAAATAAAGTTCAATTTTTCAAGGGGAATCTTTATGGAAAATATCCCGGTATAGGAAGGGCAAATAATACAATCGTCAAAGTAGTACTCTATAGAGGAGTCTATTAGTACAAAGTTGTTTTTATAATCCTCAAAATCTTCTTCAGAAATTTCCCAGCAATCGTAATATATTTCTCCGGAATTGATCTTTTGTACCAGAATTTCATTTAATATCTCGCGCAAAATCTCTTCGGAATTTGGAAGAAAGAGATCATTATAATTCATGAATTCTGAATTTTTCAGGTCGTAATTTAAGGTTTCAAATCTATAGACGGGGAGGGGAGTTTTAGAATAGAAATTTTCTTTGTAAAAGAGCACACTCATGAATTTCTCATTTGCATTATAAATTTTATAATCAATTCTTCTTATCTCGGGATATTTACCAAAAGCAGAAGTATCGCAATTTTCTAATTCGGCTTCTATTTCCTTAACGTTTAAAAAGGAATTTAGTAGGTAACTATTGAAATTGGTGTATTGGCTATTTATTTTTTCGTTTAAAAGCGGATACTTAAAACTTAACATATAAAACTTCTCAATTTTCAGGTAGGATTTAGGGATTACAAGGTCTTCTAGAACCTGGCGATCGTCTTCCCTTTGTAACAGGGAGTCCTTGCTGTTCTTTAAATACCTGTATTCCCTAAAATCAAAGTCAATTTCACCGGTAGAAATTGTATCGATCCTTTGGATTGAATCTTTAATTAAGAGCGGTTCCTGAGCTTCTTTTGGATTCTCAGCGCAAGAAGAAAAAATAAGAATGACCCATATAAAAAATACCTTTTGCATCTCAATCAATTTACAATCAAGGTAAATTTTTAAAACTTTTGATTATATGATATTCATCACTTTATGATTTCTAAATATAAAGGCAAAAGTTGTAGATTTTATTTAATTTTAATAGGCAAAATTATTGGATATCAAGAGGTCTATCCTTCTATTGATAGATTAATTATACACTATAAAATTTGATTTCTTATTAGAAAGATTTTCTCGCCCCAGGTCCTATAAATACATTAACAGTGAATGTAGAAGGTATTAAGTTATTAGGCAGGGATGAAAAAAATCCTAATTATCGAAGATGATAAGGCTCTAAGAGAAAATACAGCCGAAATGTTAGAATTAGAAAATTTCAGGGTTTTCCAGGCAAGTCATGGTAAAAATGGAATTACCGCGGCAAAAGAGATCAAGCCAGACCTTATTATTTGCGATATTCTAATGCCTGAAGCCAGCGGATATGAGGTTTTAGAAGCTGTTTCACTTGATCCTGTTACTTCGGGAATTCCTTTCATTTTTCTATCTGCAAAGTCTGAATATCATGAAATTAGATTGGGAATGGAAATGGGCGCAGATGATTACCTGGTGAAACCCTTTGAGGAAGACGATCTCTTAAAAGCTATAAGGAGTCGCCTGACGAAATCCGCAAGTCTTTCCAGGATATTTTCAAAAAAAAGTAAAGTTTTAAAAACAGAACCTCAGAGTTTAAAAAGTATAGAAGAGCTTAAAACTTTCTTTATTGATCATGGAGAACATCTAGTTTTTGAAAACGACGAAATAATCTATCGTGAAGGTGAGCACACCAATAAGATTTACCTGATTATAAATGGAGTTATCAAATGTTATAAAAGTAATAGCGATGGTAAAGAACTTACAACCTCCCTGTATAGAAGTGGAGATTTTCTGGGATTAACCTCTTTCGTTGAGAATATCGCCTACCGTGAATCTGCCCTCACCCTCGAATCTGTAGAATTAGCTGCACTCTCTAAAAGGGAAATGAAAAGGTTATTAGAAAAAAGTGAGCATGTTTGCCTTCAATTAATGAATGAGCTGAATGAAAAAGTACTTGATGTTTATGATAAACTGCTTCACATGGCTTATAGTTCGGTCTTCAGCAAAACGGCCCAAACTATCCTGGAGTTCTCTTCGGTTCTTGATAAAAAACCTGGCTCTAACCTGAAGATTAGAAGGTCTGATCTTGCAAGTGTAGCTGGTATAGCAACCGAGAGTTTGATACGTGCCTTGTCCTCTTTTAAAAAGGAAGGCCTTATTGATATTGAAGGGCCATTTATTAAGATCCTTGATTTTGATGGGCTGGAAAAGTTGACCTGATCAATATCTTAAGCTAATTCAGGAATATAATGTGCCCATTTTTAGAACATAATCCAGGTGTTTTTCGATAAAAATGAATTCCTCTGTCAATTACCTTTAAGACTTGTGAAGGTGTATTTAATAAACACATATAATTTCTGGATAGCTGATGTAAGTCATTGAAATAACAAAAGTTACACTATAATTTTATGGGTGATATTAAAGGTTCAGGGATTGGATAGATGAAATAAACACCAGTAGTTCTCTATAAAATTCCTGCAAAATATTTAGTACGAGAGATGATTTTCAGGAAGGAGGATTTTGCTAATGTGATCTGGTTTATCTCTGCCGAATATAGATTGCTAATTCTTAAGCAGAAATGAAAAATAAACCCAATAAATTAAAATATAAACAACTGGGAATCTCTACCCAGAAGGATAACGTTGTTTATTTAAGGCAGGATAGTGATGTGTGTATTTCAGAGGGATTTGAAGCGCTTACCAGGGTTAGGGTGTCTACTGCGAACACCTCTATTGTCGCCGATTTAAACGTGGTTACCTCAGATATTTTAGGCTTAGATGAGATTGGATTATCCAATAAGGCGGCAGATAAACTGAATCTAGAGGATGGAGATCTACTTAAAGTTACCCATTTAGAACCTATAGAATCCCTAATGCACCTGAGAGCTAAGATTTATAACCAGGAACTGGACTATGAAGCATATCAAAGTATTATCACAGATATTATTAAGGGTGAATATTCAAATATACAGGTAGCAGCATTCGTGATAGCTTGTGCAGGTAATAGAATGAGTATTCATGAGATCTCGAATTTAACCAAAGCCATGACCTGTTCTGGTGTGCAGTTAAAATGGAATTCAGAAATGGTCATGGATAAACATTGTATAGGTGGTTTGCCCGGAAACAGAACCACTCCAATAGTTGTTTCCATTGTTTCAGCTTTTGGGCTTACCATGCCAAAAACTTCGTCCAGAGCCATCACTTCATCTGCGGGAACAGTAGATACCATGGAAGTGATCACGAATGTCTCCCTTTCTCCGGAACAAATTAAAAATGTTGTAGAAAAAGATGGCGGTTGCTTTGTTTGGGGTGATGCTGCTCGTTTAAGCCCTGCAGATGATATTTTAATAAGGGTGGAAAAGGCACTGGATATAGATAGTGAAGGGCAACTTATAGCTTCAGTATTATCTAAAAAAGCAGCGGCCGGTTCAACTCACGTGGTCATAGACATGCCAGTTGGAGAAACAGCGAAAGTTCGGAATATGGAGACTGCGAGATTACTTTCTTCGCATATAGAAACAGTAGGCCAGGAAATAGGGCTGCAAATGAAGGTTATTATTACAGATGGCTGTCAACCAGTAGGTAATGGAATAGGCCCTGTTCTAGAAGCGGTAGATATTCTGAAGATTTTAAGAGGGGAGCCTGAAGCAGCAAAGGATCTTAAAGAACGCGCAATACTAATTGCGGGGCAGTTAATAGAATTATCTGGAAAAGTAAAATTAGGGGAAGGCAGTAGTATAGCCCTGGAAATATTAGATTCCGGTAAGGCCTATCAAAAGTTCAAAGCTATTTGTTTGTCTCAGGGCAGGTTTACAGAGCCTGTATTAGCCAAATTTTCACATGAGGTATATTCCGAAGCTGAAGGCACTTTAATTAGGATAGACAACCGTAAAATAGCGAAACTGGCCAAATTATCTGGAGCGCCAGAATTCAACGGAGCAGGAATTTTATTGAATGTACATGTTGGTAATACCATTACAAAAGGCCAGCTATTATTTACTATTTATTCGGGTGCCGAAGGAGAATTAAAATATGCCCTGGGTTATTTGAAAAAGCACACTGATATATTGACGATACTTTAAAGCCATGAGTTCGAATATTTTATTTAGCTTTTTGGGGAATGAAGACATAACGGAAAAACTTGCGATAAAATTGAACGCCTCAGTAGGACAGGTGTTATTTCGAAAATTTCCCGATGGAGAATCCTATGTTAGGATACTTTCTGATATCAAGGATAAGAATGTTGTATTAATTTGCACATTGCACCAACCCAACGATAAATTTATTTCGCTTTATTTTTTCTCTAAGACGGCGAAATCATTAGGTGTGAAAACTGTATGTCTTGTGGCTCCTTATCTCTCCTATATGCGTCAGGATAAAATATTCCATCCCGGCGAAGGCGTTACTTCGAAGTATTTTGGTGAGTTGGTTTCAGAATTTTTTGATGGTATAGTTACTATAGATCCACATTTACATCGAGTGAGGTCTCTTTCTTCAGTATACTCCATACCTAATATGGTATTACATGCGGCACAGGAAATTTCTAAGTGGATAGAACTTAATGTAAGCGATCCTGTTCTTATTGGTCCGGATGAAGAAAGTAAAAACTGGGTATCGTTGGTGGCGAAAAATGCAAATGCTCCTTTCATCATCTTGAATAAAACGAGATATGGAGACAGGAAAGTAAAGATCGAATTGCCAGATTTAGAAATGTATAATGATAAAACCCCGGTACTGGTAGACGATATTATTTCTACGGCTAGAACCATGATCGAAGTGGTAGAAAATTTAAAAGACACAAAAATGAAAGCTGCCATCGTAATAGGGATTCATGCTATTTTTGCTGGGAATGCCTATCAAAAATTAATAGATAGTGGCGTGGGTAGTATTGTTACTTGCAACACTATTCCACATCCTACTAATGAGATAAATATAAGCGATGAATTAGGGAAAGGAATTCAGCAGCTATTACAAAAGTTGAATTAGGAATTGATTCATCTCTTTTCGTACCGACCGGTTTTTTTTGTTAGTTCTATTCTATATACCACACCCTGCATAGCTTCAATATATTTGCCATGGGAATCTGTCATTGAATGATGAACAGTGGTTTCACCGGTCATTATAGGATGTATTCGATCAAGCAATTTTTGCATAGCCTGTTCCCGATCTTGCGGACTTTTTAACTCCTCGAACTTACCCCAGGATATCACGCTCCGCCAGTTACTCATATTATCCACCACATCTATTTCAAAGCAAACATTTGGATTTTTACGCATCATGTCGATCTTCTTGCCTTCCCGGGTATGCCCATATATGTAAACACCATCATATGCATAAGTTATTGGTACTACATATACTTCATTTCCAGAAAAGCAGCCAATACGTCCTACTACCTGGCAATATAGAAGATATTCTATCTGGCTATTTTTTAATTCTCCTAACATGACTCTTATGATTTGAATAGCACTAACAAATTATGTTAACTTATTCAATATCAAAATGATAAATGTCATTTTTGGAACCTTCCATTTTAAATAACTTTCTGTGTTAAAAGAAATGGCTACAGGAAGTTAATCTGAATCCGGATAGATAGAAAAACTGGTTTTATATACTTCTTCTTATTTATTCTTAAATCGATGAAAAAGCCTAAAACAAATAAAGATAATAAGAGCCAACGGGAAACTAAAAAACCTGTAAAACAGCCGCCTGGCATAGGTTTTTCATGGTTTTATGTCTTTATAATTATTTTAATGCTAATTATTTCCATCTTCTCCAGGTTCGGGAATGAACCAGAACAAATAAGCTGGCTAGATTTCGAACAAAAAATGCTAAGTCAGCACGATGTGGCTAAAATTGTGGTGGTGAACAAAGAGATCGCCGAGATCTATATAAAGAAGGAGAAACTTTCTGAAAACAGATATAAAAGTTTAACTGAAGGAGTTTTTGACGGCAGTTCTGGTCCGCATTATATCATGCAAATAGGATCTGTAGAAAGTTTTGAAAGTAAGCTGGAAAGAGCTCGGCAGGATTTTACCAAAGATGAATTTATTGAGGTCACTTACACCACTACTCTAAACTGGCTAGCGGTTCTTTCATGGATACTACCTATAGGTTTGCTTATTTTCTTCTGGTGGATTATTCTAAGCAGAAGCCGTCCCGGCGGTACGGGGAGTTCAATTTTTAAATTCGGCAAGTCCACCGCAAAGTTAATGGACCGGACTATAAAAAGTACGACAACCTTTAATGATGTAGCCGGTTTAAAAGAGGCTAAAATTGAAATTAAAGAGATCGTGGATTTTCTCAAAAATCCTGAAACCTATACCAGGTTGGGAGCGAAAATTCCGAAAGGGGTTTTACTGGTGGGGCCTCCAGGTACCGGAAAAACCTTAATGGCCCGCGCGGTAGCTGGTGAAGCACAGGTGCCATTTTTCTCTTTGTCTGGATCTGAATTTGTAGAAATGTTTGTGGGAGTAGGAGCCTCCAGAGTAAGAGACTTATTTAAAAATGCAAAAGAAAGTGCTCCTAGTATCATTTTTATTGATGAAATAGATGCTGTAGGCCGTACCCGGGATAAAGCTAACGCCTTCAGGACCAATGATGAAAGAGAAACCACCTTGAACCAGTTACTTACTGAATTAGATGGCTTCGGAGTAAATACCGGAGTAATAGTACTAGCAGCAACAAATCGCGCAGATGTTCTGGATAAAGCCTTGTTAAGACCGGGAAGGTTTGACCGGCATATTTTTCTTGAACTACCGAATAAAGAAGAGCGTAAAGAAATTTTCCTGGTGCATTTAAGGCCTATAAAGAAAGCTAAAGACGTAGACATAGAAATACTGGCTTCGTTGAGCCCGGGGTTTTCAGGAGCAGATATTGCCAATATATGTAACGAAGCTGCTTTGATCGCTGCGCGGAAACAGAAGAAAGAAGTTGCCCAGCTAGATTTCATGGAAGCCAGGGACAGGGTAATAGGAGGTTTAGAAAGAAAAAGTAAGATCATTTCTCCCAAAGAAAAGGAGATCATTGCTCATCATGAAGCCGGGCATGCGGTTGTAAGCTGGTACTTAAAAAATGTAGATGCCCTGGTTAAGGTTTCAATTATCCCGAGAGGAAAATCTCTGGGCGCAGCTTGGTATTTGCCGGAAGAGCATCAGATCATCACCAAGTCCCAGTTTATAGATCAAATTTGCGCCTCACTTGGTGGCCGGGCAGCAGAAGAGATCATCTTTAACGAGGCCTCCTCAGGAGCTCTGGATGATCTTGAAAAGGTAACCAAACAGGCTTATATAATGGTGGCATACTACGGTCTGGATAAGGAAATTGGGCCAATAAGTTTCTATGATTCTACAGGCCAGTATGAAAGTTCATTGTTTAAACCATATAGCGAAAAGATGGCAGAGACAATAGATAACGAAGTACAGGATCTGATACATACTGCCTATGAAACAACAATAGGAATATTACAGGAACACAAAACTGAATTAATGAAGCTGGCTCAACTTTTACTAAAAAAAGAGGTTGCGGAACAGGACGATCTGGAAAAAATTCTAGGGAAACGAAACAGAGGAACGGAAACAATAAACAGTAAAATTTAAAATCATGAAAAGTGAAGTAATTTATAGCGATGACCTGCATTTTGAACATCGTCACTGGCAGGGAGAACTCGCCTTCTGGCAGGACGAACTAAAATCTTTTAAAAACAGGTTAGAGGAACTGTCCAATAGATGGACAGATGAGAACGTTCTGGCCCAATTGGAACATTTTCAAAACCAATTTATTCGACATGGAGAGGTTATAGATACCCTTGAGCATGAAATAAACGTGCATGAGACAGACCTTGCGAACCATTCTAAAAAAGATGAAGAGGTTATGGACAGGGAACTAACCAAAGGTCATTTTGAATTCAGACAACGCATGGAAATGCAAAGAAAGATTTATGCAGAATTGAAGGAGGAATTTTTTCGATTTCTTTCAAAATATATGTAAAATTTTTCTCAATGAACGCTTAGTAACAAGCTGATATAGATCATTTCATTTCAGCAATACAATCATAATTTAAGAGTCGAAACTAAGAAGAGAATAAGATTTTCTAATTGTGAAGATGGCATTGGTAAAATTAAAAATATCAGGAAAATGATCCTTAAAAATTTCACATCAATGAAAAGTCCCGAAAAAGCGCTGCAAGAAGCCAATCGGGAAATTGAGAAAATGGCACTTAACCATTATCTACCGAAGGAAATAGCACAGTCTGAATCTGTGTATTATAATTCTTTTAAAGAATCTGAAGAATTTCATTTTACACTGACCGTACTTTTTGTGAAAGACGATCAGTTTAAGTAGTTAAATAAACTGAAAAACCAATATCATGTTCCTTTGAAAGTAAATTTCAATTACCTTCAAACATTAAGCAGGATGCTAAGATAAAGGCAAACTGTAAGAATGAGATTTTAAAATATCTACCAAAGGATAGGGTTTTGGTTAAAGCAGATAAAAAAGTAATTGAAATTAATGATTGATCCCCCATCCTTATTTAAGGCAGTTTAGATACCATTTTAAAACCTTCAAAAATCCGCTGTTTTTTGAGGGTTTTTATTTTACCGGATTAATTTTTTTAAAAAGAATTAAAACTTTTATTCTTTTTTTATGTTTCAAATTAAATAAAATGTTAATTTGGATCAATATTGATTGATTTCGATTAAAATTTTAGCGATCTCAGTAAGTAAATTCATCGTTAATTTAAATTAAGATCATAACTATTGAGGCTCCTTTAATTGGAGTATTTTTTTTGAAAACATTGATTTATAAAAGCATTTTCTATGTCCTTTCAGATTATTGAACAAGCCAAAAAGTATGATGTATGTATTGTAGGATCTGGTGCTGGTGGCGGTATGGCCGCCAAGATCCTATCAGAAAAAGGATACAAGATCGCACTTTTGGAAGCAGGTCCAGATTTTGATCCGGCAAATCCTGAGCAGCGAACACAATTAAGATGGCCCTGGGAATCACCAAGGCGTGGCGCATCAACCTTTCAGAGATCTTTTGGAGATTTTGATATGGCCTATGGCGGCTGGCAACTAGAGGGAGAGCCCTATACCAAAGAAAGAGGTACCGAGTTCGACTGGTTTAGATCAAGGATGGTTGGAGGCCGTACAAACCACTGGGGAAGGATTTCCTTAAGATTTGGACCACTCGATTTTAAACGTAAAGATTTTGATGGAAAGGGCGACAACTGGCCTATTGGGTATGATGATGTAAAACCTTATTACGATAAGGTTGATAAGCTAGTTGGTGTTTTTGGTACAAAAGAGAATATCCCAAATGAACCTGATGGTTTCTTTCTTCCACCACCAAAACCTCGTTTGCACGAATTATATATTAAAAAGGGTGCTGATAAGGCTGGTATCCCAATGATACCTTCACGCTTATCTATATTGACGAAAAGAGTTAATAAGAAAAGACAGGCATGTTTTTATTGTAGTCAGTGTTCGCGCTCCTGTACCGTATATGGGGATTTCTCATCCTCTTCTGTGCTGGTGAATCCGGCTAAGGATACCGGTAATGTAGACCTGTATGTAAATGCGATGGTGAGAGAAGTTACTACCGATGAGAATGGAAAAGCCACTGGTGTTCATTACATAGATAAGCTCAATTTAAAAGATTATAAAGTAAAGGCTAAAGTTGTTATCCTGGCCGCAAGTGCATGTAGCTCAGCGAGGATCTTATTAAACTCAAAATCCAGCGCACATCCTAACGGCCTTGCCAATTCCAGTGATGTGGTGGGGAGATATTTGCATGATTCTACGGGTGCTGATAGAATGGGATTCCTGCCCGACCTAATGGATAGAAAAAGATATAATGAAGATGGTGTGGGAGGAATGCATCTTTATACTCCCTGGTGGTTGAATGATAATAAGAATCTAGGTTTTACCCGCGGGTATCATATTGAATACTGGGGAGGAATGGGAATGCCGTCCTATGGTTTTGGATTTAATATGGAAGCTTTGAATAGTCTGGTTCCTGGTGCTAATGGAGAGACCAAAAAGGCCGGTGGCTATGGCCTAAGTTATATGGAAGATGTTAAACGTTTTTATGGTTCAACACTAGGTATGTCTGGAAGAGGAGAGAGTATTCCTCAAAAGGACAACCGCTGTACCATTGACGATAAAACAGTTGATAAATACGGAATTCCGGTTCTTAAATTTGATTATAAATGGACCGATGAAGAAATAAAACAGGCAGCCCATATGCAGGATACTTTTGAGGAGATCATCCACTCTATGGGTGGTATCGCGTTGGGTGAAAAACCAGGAAAAGAATCTAACTACGGACTCACCAATCCTGGCCAGATTATACATGAAGTAGGAACTACCAGAATGGGTGATGATCCAAATACCTCAGTGCTTAATAAATACAACCAGGCTCACGACGTTCCCAATCTTTTTGTGATGGATGGAGGAGCTTTCGTATCCCAGGCCGATAAAAATCCTACCTGGACAATTCTGGCCCTTGCCTGGAGAGCGTCAGATTATCTGGCAGATGAATTGAAAAAAGGAAATGTTTAAAAGTAATAATCATGGATAGAAGAGAATCGCTTAGAACATTATTGATAGGTGGAGCAGGAACAAGCCTGCTTTTAAGTTGCAGGTTAGATGAAGAGCCAGATGTAAGCAAACTTACAGATATCAAAGAGCCTGAGTATGATTACGGTAGAACACCTGAAGAACAGGCTATTATTGAAGAATTACAGGATCAGGAGTATTATACCGAAGAGGAGATGAAAAACATCGCGGTTATCGCTGATATAATTATGCCAGGAGATGAAACTCACAAACCTGCATCTGAAGTCGGAGTACCTGAATTTATTGAATTTATTACCAAGGATATACCCGCGCATAAGATCCCTATGCGTGGAGGTCTGCGCTGGTTGAAAAATGAAAGTTATAAGCGTTTTGATAAAGACTTTCTGGAGATCACAGATTCTCAAAGGATCGAAATATTTGAGGATATTGCCTATCCAGAGGAAGTGAAACCCGAATATACCCAGGGAGCACAATTCTTTAGCAGGATAAGGAATCTGGTTACCACTGGATATTTCACAAGTAAGGAAGGGATAGACTACCTTGGTTACGTTGGTAACAGGCCCAATGTTTGGGATGGTGTTCCGCAGGAAGTGTTGGATAAGCATGGCCTGGCTTACGATGAAAAAATGTTGAATGAAGCCGTAAAGCCGGAAGAAAGAAATGATATAATGGACTGGTCTAACTACGAAGTTTAGAAATAAGATTTTCGAATTATAAAAGCGATGTGAGAACATCGCTTTTTTTTATGGCAGAGTTATTTAAAATACAAGGATTCCAGGTTTGAATTGATAGTTCATGATAACGGTCATTTCTAACGAGTATATCCTGAAGTAATTTTAAACCTATGGAGTTTTAAAACTTTTAAGATGAAAAAATTAGGTTTAATTGGCGGCACTTCCTGGCATTCTACGTTGGTGTATTACCGGAGGATCAATGAACTTGTTGCTGAAAAGATCGGAGGATGGGAAAATCCTCCCATGATCATTTATAGTTTGAATATAAAGTTGATGCGGGAGCAAAATATTTCGGAAATAAATGCTGCTTATTTAGATATAGCTAATAAATTACAGAGTGTTGGAGCCAAAGCGATCGTGATCTGTGCTAACACCCCCCATATGGTTTTTGAGCACGTTCAACCACAAATAGATATCCCAATTCTTCACATTGCCGATGCCGTTGGACAGGAAGCAAATAATAGAGGTCTTAAAAAGCTTGGATTACTAGGAAACCGGCCTACCATGACCGGGAGTTTTATGCAGGACAGGCTCAAAAGTAATTTTCAGATCGAAACACTTATTCCGGAGGATAAATATATAGACGAGTGTCATCATTATATTTCCAAGGAACTTACCCAGGGTAAATTCAGCGAGGAGTCCAGAAATTTTTTCATTAGACAGATGGAATATTTAAGGGAGAAAGGTGCTGAAGGGATCATTCTTGGATGTACTGAATTGCCGTTGCTTCTAAAACAGGAAAACTTTGATTTTCCTTTATTCTCAACTACAGATCTTCATATTCAGAATGCCGTAGATTTCATCCTTATGAAGGACTGAAAAAGTCTTCCTAAATGCCATGATTCATGATAATGATCAGATTTTTCCCTTAACCTAAATAGTAAATTTATGGAGTAAATAAAACCGGACCGAAGAGAGATGAAATTTCATTTCCCTTCGGCCCTAAACACGTATAATTATGAAAGTAGAACAGATATATACAGGATGCTTAGCCCATGCAGCGTATTATATAGAAAATAACAAGGAAGCTGCAATTTTTGATCCTTTGAGAGAAGTTCAACCTTATCTGGACAGGGCTAAAAAAGATAATGCCAGGATCAAATATGTTTTCGAAACTCATTTTCATGCAGATTTTGTGAGCGGTCATCTTGATCTAAAAAAGAAAGCTGGTGCAGAAATAGTTTTTGGACCTCTGGCTAAACCAGATTATGAAGCAACCATCGCTAAAGACGGACAGGTCTTTGAAGTAGGGGATTACAAGGTTAAAGTAATTCATACTCCGGGCCATACAATGGAAAGTACAACATATCTATTAATAGACGAAAATGGTAAAGAACACGGCCTTATCACCGGGGACACTCTATTTATAGGGGATGTAGGAAGACCAGATCTCGCACAGCATGTAGTAGCAGATCTTACCGAACGTAAACTTGCCGGACATTTGTATGATTCTCTTAGATATAAGATCATGCCTTTAAATGATGATCTTATAATTTATCCTAATCACGGTGCCGGTTCTGCCTGTGGTAAGAAAATGAGCAATGAGACCACAGATACCCTGGGCCATCAAAAAAAAGTGAATTATGCCTTACAGGATATGTCCAAAGAGGAATTTATAGATGCTTTGCTTGAAGGTTTAACCAAACCGCCAGGATATTTTCCGCAGAATGTACTTTTGAATATTAAGGGATATGATAGTTTTGATAAGGTAATGCACCGGGCAAAAAAGGGGCTAACTCCTTCATTGTTCATTAGCGAGGCAGAAAAATCTGGTGCGTTGATACTGGATACCAGAAGTGCGGAAGATTTTGCCAAAGCCTTTATCCCCAACAGTATTAATATTGGTCTGGATGGAAGCTTTGCTCCATGGGTTGGTGAGATGATCCCCAGCGTGGATAACCCAATTCTTCTGGTTACCTATGCCGGGAAAGAGGAGGAATCTATCACCAGGCTTTCCAGGGTTGGCTACGACAATGTAATTGGATACCTGGAAGGAGGTTTTGATGCCTGGTTAAAAGCCAAACAGGAATTTGATCATATTGAAAGGATCTCAGCTGAAGAATTTGAGAAAATGTACCTTAATGAAACCCTTAAGGTCATAGACGTTCGTAAGAAAAGCGAATATAATTCTGAACATATTAGGGGAGCTGTAAATATTCCTCTTAACGAGATAAACCAACATCTGGAAGAGATACCTAAAGATGAATTTTTTGTGCTGCATTGTGAAGGAGGCTATAGAAGTATGATCGCTGCCTCTATATTGAAACAGAGAGGATGGGAGACGTTTGCAGATCTAAGAGGGGGATTTAAGGAAATCCTTCAAACCAAAGTGCCCAGGTCTGAATACACCTTGCCTAAATCACTGTTGTAATATTTAATTCAGATAGAAATAATAAGAAAAGCTGAACATCAAGTTCAGCTTTTCTATGCTTGGCTAGGCCGTTTTTTAAGAAATCTCGATTTCTTTTCTTCGTGATTTCATTGCTTCGGCATCTTTCATTAAGGTAAGTTTTAATACTCCGTTTTTGTATTTGGCTTTCACATCTTTTGAAGTATCTACACTTTTTGGTAATTGAAGAGTTCTTTGGAAATTAGAGTAACTAAATTCTCTTCTTGTATAACCATCTTCATCCTCTACATTGTCTAAACTTTTATCTGCTGAAACGTATAGAATATCATCTTCAATACTAACTTCAAAATCTTCTTTTGAATATCCTGGAACTGCAAATTCGATCTCGAATTCGTCTTCATGTTCTTTTACATTCATAGCAGGAAGATCTTGTTTAGTAAAGAAGTCATCATAGAACAAATCATCTAATCCAAATGATTTAGCAAGACCACCATTAATGAAAGGGAATCTTTGCTTTTTAGATTTAACCAGTGACATAACTTTAATTTTTAAATTACTATTCCTTTAATTTAACCCTTGAATTTAGCTAATTAAAAAGCCATAAAACATGATTAAAATCAGTATTCAATAGATTAAATATCAATATTTTAGTATGTTGTAAATGCACGTTAAATCAAGGTTTAACTGAATAATTAAAATCATAGATCATGAATTATTATTATAACAGGAAGATCAAGGGCGATTTCGAAGAGATAATGGAGAAGGTGAAAAAGGAACTCGAAAAAGAAGGCTTCGGGGTTTTAACCGAAATCAATGTAAATGAAACCTTCAAAAAGAAACTTGATGTCGATTTTAGAAGATACCACATTCTCGGTGCCTGTAATGCTCCTTATGCCTATAAAGCAATTGGAACGGAGGATAAGATTGGAACCATGTTACCCTGTAATGTAATCCTTCAACAGATTACAGATAATGAGGTAGAAGTTGCAGCTGTTAATCCAAAGGCCTCCATGCAATCTGTCGAGAATAACGAACTAAGTGATATTGCCGATTCAATCGCAGAAAAGCTGCAAAAAGTTGTGCAGAACATCTAAAATCTACAGGTGATTAATTATTAGAATTTATTCTTTAGCCACTGGGCTAATCATGATATGGGCACGGTGAGTTCCCGGATCCATAAGCCATGGCATTCCGGGAGCTTCTGGTTTGTCTGGAAGACCGGTAGATTCGGTCGTGGCGTAAGGTATATAGACCACATATCTGAATTTCCCATCCTTAAGTTCACCCGTAGTTTTATCATAATTTTCTTTGGAACCTGAAAATACATAAAGTGTGCTGGGACTATCTGGCATTTTAAGTTTTCCCGAATCGGCTTCTTCTTTTCGGATCTTTCTTTTTTCAATTTCAGATTTCCCCTGACTGCTGAGTTCACGTCCCCGGGCCATAAAAGGTTCCAGTTTAGTTGAATAACATGCAACCTGTATTCCTTCGAATTCAGGATCATCAGCTATGCAAATCAGGTTATTGGAACCTTCTCTCAAAACGATCATTTCACCCTGCTGGTTATATCCGTATACCTTGGCGCCACTACGTTTTGTTTCAGGTGCTGCCAGTACTGCTGTTTTTATCTGGATATCTGTCGGTAAAATTTCGGTTTGTGCTTGTGCAAAAGTAGAAATGAATAGTATGATTAAAATTGAAAGAACTCGCATATGATTAATTTTCCTGGTTGTTGATTATTGGTTTATCTTAAAGATAAGAAATATAAGCAGTTTGATAAAAACTGATTTTGTTGAACTGAAAGTGCTATATATCGATCTCTATTTCTTCATTCAGCTTAGGGGTTCTCACATTCCAGTTAAATTCTGAGTTAAGTTTAACTCTGAAGGCATCTAATACCTGTTTTTCGCCGTGTATCAAAAAAACTTCCTCAGGCACGTTCCTGATGTTCTTACACCAATTCAGTAATTCACCCTGATCTGCATGTGCAGAAAGACTTTCCAGTTTAGTGACCTTCGCCTTTAACGGGTAATATTTTCCCCTGATCTTAATTTCATGAACTCCATCCTCTATTTGCCGGCCACGGGTGCCTTCAGCCTGAAAACCTGTAAGCAATAGACGGGTGCTTGGATCATCTATAAACTGTTTTAAATAAGTAAGTATTCTTCCTCCTGTAATCATGCCACTACCTGCAATTACAATCCTGGGAACTTTTTTATCGATGATTTCCCAGGTCCTTTTAAATGATGATACCAGCTCGAATCTGTTTTTCATTGCTTCAAATTCGTGTGTAGCGATCTTATGATATTCAGGAAAACTGCTGAAAACATGGGTAGCATTGATGCCCATGGGACTATCTATGAAAACAGGAATTTCAGGAGCTTTGTTATGTTTAAACAGTTTCCATAGAAGGTAGACCAGTATCTGTAATCTTTCCACGGCAAAGGAAGCAATTAATAAAATTCCCTGTTCATTTATGACCTCTTTGATTAGAGTGGAAAGGATCTTTTCTACATCTTCCTCGGGATGAAGTTTATTTCCATAAGTGCTTTCGAGGAACAAATAATCTGCCCACTTAGGTTTTTCAGGAGCTTCTAATAAAACATCTTCACTCCTTCCCAGATCTCCTGAAAACATGAATACTTTTTCATGAATATGTAACTCTACAGAACAGGCACCCAGGATGTGTCCGGCATGGATAAAGCGAAATTTGATATCTGGTGCAAGTTCTGTCCAAACCTCTGGTTGAACACTTTCAAACAGTTCAATGGTTTTTTCCACGTCATCTAATGTATAAAGTGGCAAGGCCGGAGAGTGTTTTGAATACTTCTCTTCATTGGCGTTTTCAGCTTCTTCTTCCTGGATCTTCGCCGTATCTTCTAGAATGATCTCAGCAATCGCCAGACTGGGAGGAGTTGATAATATAGATCCCTGAAACCCTTGTTTAACAAGTTTCGGAAGGTAACCTGTGTGGTCCAGATGACCGTGGGTGATAATTACATGATCTATAGAACTAACATCCACCGGTAGATTTTCCCAGTTTAGAATTCTAAGTTCTTTCAAACCCTGGAACATTCCGCAATCTATCAATAGCCTGAGATTTTGATGTTCTAAATAGAATTTAGATCCCGTTACCGTTCCTGCCGCTCCCAGGAATTTGATCTTGACTTTATTTTTCATCACAATGATCTTTATTACAAAGAATTTTAAATTCAGAAATTATTCTGTTTTTCCGGTTTTGTGAGATCCCCTGGTGGTCAAGTAAAAATGGTTTTTCTAAAACATGTCTTCCCAGGATAACCCCGCGATTCAACAGAAATTCCTTTTCAGTTGAAGATAATAGGGTAGAGGTTGTCACGGGATACGCGCCGGACCTGTCAATAAGATCTTTAAGACTTTCCCCCTTTGGCGAATCCCAGCTCAATAATTTTATACCAACACAATTACCGTAGGTTATAGCGTCTGAGGTGAATCTTGTATTGGTTACCAGCCAGCCCTCATCTGGATGTTTACTTTTTTCATATGAATAAATATCCTGGAATCTGGAATTTATATAAAGCGGGATCTTAACATCACAATTCCGACCCTCTTCGTTATGAAATTTACATTCTATAAGACTTCTTTTTGAATCCTTAAATGCAATTATATCAACCTCGTGGGTAACACAAACTCCCTGCAGCGTTGCATTAAGTTTGGTATCATAGTTCTGGATCTTAAGTATTTCGGCAATATATTTTTCAAAAGGAAAGCCGGAAGGCCCCAGTTCATAAATAGATTTTTTCAATCCGTAGCGTGAAGCAAAAGCTCCTTTATAATCCTTTAGTAAAGCGAAGGCCCGGTTGTAAACTTCCTTTGTGGAAATACCGTTATAAAGTTCATCTCTAATCTCATCGATAATAGAGGATACCATGGTTTTATTTGCTCCACTTTTTAAAAGTGATCTTCTTAATTTAGAGAATGAGAATTTTACTTTTTGTCCTGAAGATTTTATAATATCTGGTTTATGAGTTTTCATGCAGGCTTTGTTTTCTTAAACATGATCAGGCAGGTTTTCCAAACAGCCTTTTTACCTGAGCTTTGTTGAGCTCTAGGATGGTGAATACTCCCAAAATGATCCCGAGGATACCTGTTAGACAATTGATAATAGCCATTACGAATATAAAATCGTAGTTCCTTTTTTCTCCTAAGTATTTCGCGGTAAGCAAGGTTAGAATTCCCATTACTAGAAAAAAGAGGAATAGGGCAATCCCAATAAACATAACAATTTCACCACCTAATTGAGAGTTCTCCTCGGCCATCTCATTTTCATTGAATATATAAACTCCAAGAAAAATATAGAATAAAGGGATAAGGCTGAAAACGAGTATAAAAATGCCTTTGATGATATAAAGGATCTTAAAAATTCTAAGGTTGTGTTCTTCCTGATCCATGATGTTCCATTAAAAATTTATAGGCGCGTTTTTAAATCAGCAAATTATCCATACTACATTGTGGTTCCTGGATATTGTAATCTGGAAATTAAAACATATGATTTTTAAGGTTTTTATGTAGGGACCGTTGACTTTTCATATTTCTATGAGAAGTCAACATAGTAAAATTACTAAAGATTTCTCATGTTTTGGTTATTTTAAAAAACTGATTGTCAAATATTTGTGGTTATTTTAATATCTTTATAAGGATGTATAAAAAAACCAGGAAATTATGAGACGCGCACTTTGTTTGATTTTGATATTAATGCTTTTTAATTCAAGTTATGCTCAGAAGGAGACATTTCTCACTTTTGAATTTATGAAAGTAGATAACGATCAGGAACCTTTTTATAACGAAACAGAAGCTTTTTGGGAGAAAATTCATGAACAGAGAGTTGCCAGTGGTGATATCGTAGGCTGGGATCTCTGGCAATTATTACCGGGAGGAGAAGACCAGGGATATCAATATTTAACGGTCACTGTATTTGATGATCCTGTAAAAATGATGCGGGCAGGCGAGGGAGTTATGGAAAGCGCGAGGATGGCCTATCCCGATCTTAGCGATGAGGAACTGGAGAATAGAGTAAATATGGCCGGTGGATCAAGGGATCTTTCTGTAAGATTATATTTAAAAGTTATAGACCAGGCTAATCCAGATTATGAAATGAAAGAAGGTATGGTGGCCTCTATAGATCTTATGAAGGCAAAAGAAGGTCTTTATGAAGATTATGAGAGTGCCGAGAGTAAAACATTCAAGCCATATCATAAAACATATATAGATGCAGGAGCAAAAGGCGACTGGCAACTTTTAAGAGTACTTATGCCGCAGGGAACAGAAGTTTATGCAACTCATATCACTGCGAATATGTTCGACAGTTGGGAGCAGTATTTGAATTCTATGGAATTTGATGGAGGGATGACTCCAGATTTGCAGACCAGAATAGATGATGGCGTAACTACCAGAGATTTGAGATGGGTTTATATGGCAACATTATTAAGGATTGTAAGGTAGAAGATCTACATATATATTAAACGGCCCCTGGATCAATATTCCAGGGGCCGTTTAATTTTTCGCTATAGCGAGGCGATCCTCTTTTGTTTTTGATGCCTTATGGCGTCTTTAACAACTCTGAAAATTTCTTTTTTTATGATCTGGTATTTACTATCAAATTCATGCATTTTGATCATTAGTTTGCGATGCTCATGCTTATAATCCCAATCATTTTGGTTAGGTTCATGTTTAACAAATAAGATCTTTACACCATTTTTATGCATAGAGACATCCTGTAGGAGTTTTGAAACTTCTTTTTTCAGTTCAGAAAGTTCTTCCAGGTATTGTTCAGCTTTATTAGTCAAATGTGACTCTACTATAGGGAAAATGTTATTGTTTAAAAGACTTTTTAAAAATTCAATTTCTTTTAAAATAAAACTTAATCTGGAATGCCAGATCACAGAATACTTATGAATAATATCTGGTGATTCCCAGCCATAGGCATTAGATGCTTTCGTACTCATGATTATTGATTTATGGTTAAGGCTATTTTCTATTTAAAAGTAGGTTTGAAGAAAAAACAAACAACTAGAAAATCTGACAAAAATTTATGCCAGCACAGGGCGCTGAAGAATTTGATAAGGTCTTTTAAACCAGCTAATAAGTTATAAAATTCGGTCGAAAAAAATCATGTTTCATGTCAATTTATGATGAGAAAAATTTAAATATCCAACCAACTGTAGTTTTTTGTAATTTTAATTCTCTTGCCACAACTTTCCTGCTTCTAAAATTTTTAATTATGATAGAATCTCCGTGGCTCGTAAATATTCTTTCGGGATTAATCGTTTCCCTGATCCTCTTCAGTTTTGGATATTTAATTGGAAAAAGAAGAGAAAAGAACAGGCTTAAAGGAAAGAATATAGAGGAATATGACTTTTATCCCTTCGATCTGGATGAAGAAAAAAGACTCTATTTCGATCTGAAAGATTTCAGGTTAGGCATCTATTATTTTTTAAAGAATAGAGACTATTCTGCTGCCCGGCAACTTATTCTTTTAGGGGAGCAAAATGAAGTGAGGCATAAATTAAACAGTAATGATCTAAAGCAATATCAAAAGCTTTATAAGAAATATGATGGTGATTCCATTTTTAGCGATAACTCAGAATTTCTGGAAAATTATAAAAGGATCGTACGTCTCATTGGAGATTCTTTTCCTGAACTGGGTATTGAGATCTTATTGCATGATCTTTCTAATCCTGCCAAATCGTTGTGCGCAATAGAGAATAATATAACCGGCAGAAAGATTGAATCTGGAGCAACCAATTTGGTCCTGGATCTTAAAACCCGGAAAATGCAGTCGTTAGACAAACTAAATTATGAACTGAATATAGGAGCCAGAAAGTTTAAATGCACCACAATCCCGATTTTTAGGAAAAACCTTGGTCTGGTTGCGGCAATATGCATCAATGTAGATGTAAATTATTTGCAGGAAAAGGTGATGGCAGACATAAAGAATGTAGAAGAATTTTTCAGGATCTTCTGTAAGACCGAGATGAGTCTGAATGAAAATATCTTAAGTAAAGATGAATACAGGTTTGCATTAGAAGGCAAGAGGCACTGGCAGGACCGTACTATTTAAAATCCTAAACTTTTAAACGGAAGCCGAAAACAGGGAGTTCTTTTTGTATAAAATCAAGATCTTCAGATCTTTTAAATCCAAGAGTTTTATACATTTTCCAGGCTATTTTCATGAATTCGGTAGAATGTATGATAAGCTCCTTATTTCCGTCACGGATAGTCTTTCTTATACAGTGCTGCACAATTTTTTTTCCTATACCAAGACCGCGAAATTTTGGATCTACCGCAAGCAATCTAAATCCTGAGGCATTTTTTTCCTGGGTTGCCGAACCCCCAGAACCATAATAGCTCATATCGCTAAAATATACAACGGCTCCCAGGACTTCATCATTATCGGAAACTGCCACCAGTAATTCGGTGCAGGGCTTCCTGGTTACCTCTCCAATATTTAAAAGCATTTCATAATATTCGGGTTGTTCGTCTTTTGAAGGAAAACCTTCTAAACTGGAATATACCTTCACCAGTAATTTTCCAATCTCATGGAATTCCTCGGGATTAGCCTGTCGAATATTTATTCTGTTTTCTTTCATATTTATACTCAGATTGCAGCTGCATTAAAATCTTATTAGCTCAAATATTCTGTTATCGGGATTATCGGCATCTGTTTTTTTTTTATTCAATTTA
This sequence comes from Gramella sp. MT6, assembly GCF_019357415.1. Taxonomy (NCBI): domain Bacteria; kingdom Pseudomonadati; phylum Bacteroidota; class Flavobacteriia; order Flavobacteriales; family Flavobacteriaceae; genus Christiangramia; species Gramella sp. MT6. The sequence goes on along the minus strand of NZ_CP048410.1, from coordinate 3,564,042 downwards.
AAACCATTTTTACAAAGTAAACATAGAGAAGTAGAGTTCTCGTAACTGGTGTAGGCTTCGATCTTATCCAGTGCGAGAATTTCGAACCCATATTTTATCACTGCCTGCATAGCTTCGTGCATTATTCCTTTCCCCCAGAATTCAGGGTTTAGGTCATAACCAATTTCTGCTGTTTTTCTATCTTCTGAGATATTCCACAGGCATATGGAACCTATCATTTTAGGATCCTCTTTTAAGCAAATGAACCAGTTCACCAATTTGTCATTTGCCATATTTGAAAGCGCATTTTCAATAAACTCAATAGCCTCTTCCTCAGTTTCAGCACTGGATCGCTTAACAAATTGATTAACGGTGCTATCTGTTCTTAAATATGATACCACGGGCCAATCAGCAATTTGTGGTTCTCTTAGAATTAATCTTTGAGTTTTTAGTAAAGGAAATGGTTTGAATATCAAGGTTTTTATTTTAGATATTTTGCAACTTCACATGATTCCCCTTAATCCAGAGAAGATCAGAATTGCGATGAATAATACAAGAAAGCTTTTCATTGCATAGAAGAAATTACATTAGAAAACCATTTTCAGCATCTATAGGCCTAGGGATCTCCTTATCGTCGATCATTTCTCTAAGATCGATCTCAATTCCCCTGGCGATCGAGGTGATAGGCACATCATTATAAGTTCCTTCAAATGGATTTTCAGAATAATCACCGATCTTTTTCCATCAGAAAAAAAACCCAGATAATGAGCGCGGAGAAAAACGGACAGATCCAGAATATCCAATTATTAGCTTCCTGAAAGATATCTAACAGACCTAAAGGCACGAATGCACAGAATACGAAAGTAAGCCATAATGCTGTTGAAGCATACTGTCTTGGAAACGGGAAATTCTTTATTCTTTCAGATTTTCCCTGATCCTCATAAAAACTTACCATCAGTTGATGAAGTTCCATATGCCTGAAATCGTCAAAATAATTCAGGTCCTTTAATTCCTGTAACCTTATGGCCTGGCGTTTCATGATCTGGGTAGCTAGATTTGATTTTCCTTCAAGGTGAGATAATTCCTCCTTAGATATGAATTCAAGTAATTCCTTATTAAGCTTTGTATTATAATCTTCACAAATAGTAGGAGAATAAACCTCTTTAAGTCGATTTTCGAGATGCTCCCAGGGTCTGCTCAACCTAAGTTGATGCCTTAAAGCAGTGATCCATGCCAGATGCCTGTAGATCAATTCTTTTTTAACCCTTTCATCATCTTTCCCCTGGATGAAAGAAACGGAAGCTGCAGCAAAGCTCCTGCTATTATTAACTATACTTCCCCAGATTTTTCGAGCTTCCCAGGTACGGTCGTAAGAGCTGTTATTTTTAAAGCCCAGGTAAAATGCTACGGCAATACCAATAATACTAATGGGTTGCCATGGGACATAAAATTGTTGATCGATCAAAATATACCCTGCACAAACTAGGATTGAATATAGCAGCCCTATCAATAATGGTTTTTTTGACCAGTTTAAGGTCATCCAGAAACCGTAATTTCTTTTTACATACATAATTGCGAAATAATGCCAGCAAACGATATTATTACTTTTAAATGTACTTAATTTTTTAAAAGCCTAATCATGTTTTTTTAAAGTTAGAGATCTAAAACCAATAAATTGAAATTGAGACACTGAATTGAATTACAGTTATTTAGAAAAATATCGTAAATTTCTATTAATAAATAATTTGGTAATGCCAGCGATTAGAAAACCAATAATTACCTATACAGGCATCGACCAAAAGGTAACTTATGATGATCCCGATTCTACTATTCTGGATTGCTCCATAAGTAACCAGATTCCACATTTACATGAGTGTGGTGGAAACGGAAGATGTTCTACCTGCAGGATCAGGGTTATCCAGGGTTCTACAAATTTGACTCCGCGTACATTGAAAGAACAACAAATGGCCGAATTCAGGCGATGGGATCCCTCCATCAGGCTTGCCTGCCAGTGTTATGTGAAAGGAGATGTAGATATTCAAAGACTTGTATGGACAAGTTCAGAAGTTAATAAGCTTCAATTAGAAACAGTTCCCGATGGAGAGGCTGAAGAACGTGCGATCGCAATTCTATTTTGTGATATCAGGAATTTTACAAAAATGGCCTTTGAAAATAACACCTTCGATATTGCGCACGTCCTGAACAGGTTTTATACGATTATAGGAGATCCTATTCTATTGAACAATGGTGTGATTTATCAGTACATAGGGGATGAGATCGTGGGATTATTCGGAATTTCGGGAGGTACACGGGAGAAGAACTGTCGTGATGCTGCCAGGGCTGCTTTAGGGATGTATTATGCCATTGAGCATTTGAATCATATGGAACTTGTAGATTTTGATCTTAAGATTAAAACAGGTATCGGGATCAATTTTGGCCGAGCGTATATTGGTCATCTTGGGCATCCCAAGCATAAGCAGCTCGCGATTGTTGGTGATCCTATCAATACTGCGAGTAGAATTCAGTCATTTAATAAAGAGGTTAATTCAAGGATACTTATTTCCCATTCAGTTTATAAAAGTGTTCCCGAAGATACCTTTGAAATAGGAGAGGAGTTTATAACCAGGTTTGCAGGACACGAACATGAAAGTCAGTTATATGAGTTAAAGGGATTCAAAAAAATGGATACTCAGCTGGAACTTCAGAAATCATTAGATTACATATTTTCAAATAAAGAAAGGTTTGCCGCGAAATTCTATGAACGAGTATTTGAAAAAGCGCCTCAAGCCAGGGATCTTTTTAAAAAGAATATGAGGGACCAGGGAAGATTACTTACCCATATGCTTGGAGGTATAGTTTATTCAATGAGCAGACCTGAACACCTGGAATCCGGACTTGCCTTTCTGGGTAAAAGCCATGCCAAATATGGAGTTACAGAAGAACATTACCCTGTAGTTCTCAGCTCTATGATAGAAACCATACGAGAGGAACTTGGAGAACATAGTACTCCAGATCTTATTTCAGCCTGGGAACAGGTATTAGTCTATGTGACCGACGAAATGAAGAAATACACCAATTAATCACCATTTCCGAAGGTTATTATAAAACCGTCCGGATCTTCAATATCAAAATCTTTCATTTTGTAATCCCTGTCTTCAATATCGTTGACGATTTTGATCTTTTCATCTTTGCAATGCTTATAGACATCATCAATATTGTTCACAAAAATATAAAGTGCACGATGATATTTTGAAGGTCTTCCACCATCAGACCGCTTAGTAAGATGAATTCCGACTCCACCTTTTTTTACAACCGCATAATACATAGGTTCACCCCATTCAAAGGTTTTTTCAAACCCCAGCTTATTGGTATAGAATTCTATGGATTTGGAAAGATCACTAACCGGAAAAATTGCTGCCGAGTGAGAGAAGTTGTTTGAATCTGACATATCATAAAAGTTAGAACCTGAAATATCTCAAACTTTAATTTGATCTATTACAGAGGAAGTTAGTGTTCAGTTTTTAACGATTATTTCCCTTTAAGCACCTATTATATAACAGAATCAACGGGTCTTAGAGTCAAAAAGCAATGAGTTAGATCGGAATATAAAAGGACAGATAGGGAAATATCTGCTAACAATTTTTAATTATAGTAAATATATGTAAAAAACTGATAATCAGTATACATGGGTTGTTCAGAGTTTAATTATTGAAAAAACTGGAGGGTTTAGGTATTATAATTCTAAATCAACTTAATCACTATATGCCCCGGCGGAATAGGTAAGCTCATAGCTATGGGTATAAATTTCGAATACGATGCCAAAAGGATCTTCTACATAACACATTCGATAGGGTTTTTCATTAGGGTAATACTCTCTAATTGGCATACGCTGTTTTCCGCCAGACGAAACTATCTTTTCAATTAGACCTTCTATATCCGGGTCCTGGACGCAAAAGTGGAATAACCCTGTATTAAATGGATTAAATTCTGGAGCCTCTTTTTTTCCATTCGGAAAAGAGAAAAGCTCAATTCCAATACCATCTGAGGTAGACATATGAGCAATCTCAAACCTGGTCCAATCTTCACCAAATACATCGATACACATTTGGCCAATTGCGGTATCTTTTTCTTTTCTCACGACGGAAGGTTGCATGATAATATACCAGCCCATTACTTCTTTATAGAACTTCACTGCCTTTTTAATATCTGGGACGGTAATCCCTATATGGGAAAAAGACTTAGGATACCTTGGACTATTCATAATGTATTCTTTTAAAATTCAAAGTCTTAATATTAGATAGATACGATCACTTTCCCTCTTGCTTTACCTTTAGCCAGGTATTCGTAGGCATCAACTGCATCTTCAAACGAGTAGATAAGATCTACAATTGGTTTAATATCTCCATTTTCAACCATTGCTTTGATCTCCTTCAGCTGCTCTGCATTGGGTTGCATCCAGGTAAGTTTATATACGGCAGATTTTTTTTCAATGAGCTTGGCCAGTTTCTCTGGCAATTCGTAATCCTTAATACCCATTTGCCTGGCTGTTTCTTCATCTGGCGGACCCACTATGGTAGATACTTTTCCGCCATCTTTTATTATTTTAAAAGCATCAAAAGTATGCTCATCACCAATGGTATCGAAGACTATATCCAGGTTTTTTGCAACTTCTTTATAATCTTCCTTGGTATAATCTATAACACGGTCTGCTCCTAAGGCTTTGACCCAATCTACATTTTTGGTACTGGTAGTGGTGTAGACAATAGCTCCTTTCTTTTTCGCATATTGGATAGCCAGACTTCCTACACCCCCAGAGCCAGCATGTATCAAAATTCTGTCATCTTTTTTAATTCCAACATTTTCCAGTGCCTGCATAGCTGTAAGTCCTGTTAGAGGTAAGCCAGATGCTTTTTCGAAAGATATATTAGTAGGTTTCTTGGCAACCAGCTCACTTTTTATTGTTACGAATTCAGCTACGGTACCCATTTGTTCTTGTGGGACCCTGGAAAAGATCTCATCTCCAACTTCAAAATCTTCAACTTCATCACCTTTTTCGATCACTACGCCACTTACATCAAAACCTATAGTGCATGGTAGATCCAGTGGTACCATATCTTTTAAATGACCCTGCACTATTTTATAATCTATGGGATTCAAAGCCGCTGCTTTTACTTTCACTAGAATATCCTTGGATTTTATGGTTGGTTTTTTCACCTCTTTTATAGCAAGCCCATCTTTGATTTCTCCGTATTTAATTATTTGTAATGCTTTCATAATTTATATTTTATCCTTTGGACACCAGTAAATTAAGTCTTCTTTTGGATTTTTCTATTCTTTTCTGAAAGAATCTTAATTCAGATGTAATTATATTTTTTTACCAGCAGGACTTCAGAAGTTTTAATTTTTCACATGGGACAATAGAGTACGAGTAGGGACTGGATAATAAAAAATATTATAAAGGGTAGGACCAGGTAACCCATGATGTCCCTGGCCTGGATTTTAATTCCAGCAGCCATTATAGGCAATACTAAAAGTAAATAAAATGGCTGCAGAAGATTGCTTAGGCTTTCACCATAGGCAACGGCCAGCGAAGCCCGTGAAATTATCTCTGTAACTTGCTCGGCAGGTAATCCAATACCAATTTCTTTCACCGCATTGATGATACTGGGGCCAACCACAGCGAATTCTCCACCAGCCGAAGGTATGGCAAAATTCACGAGCCCACCGGTCAAATAAGCATAAAAAGGATAGGAGTCTATGTTTGCCTGAGAGGCCATTAATTGCCCCAGCTTTTCTCCTAATCCTGTATATAGCATAATCCCCATAATACCAGCATAGAAAGGATACTGAAATAATATTCCTGAAACATTACTACTGGATCTTTTCATGGAAATTACATAGCGCATAGGTGTTTTATGCAGCAATAAGCCAGTTATAATGAAAATGAAAATCATGATATTAAAATTAAGATCGAACCCCTTTGAGCTAAAATGATAAACAATATATGACAGCCCCATTATTACTATGATCATTTGAAGAACGTAACTGTTATTCATTTTATCTGAATAGGACCTGAAAGGCAATTTCAGGCTCTGGGCCTCCTCTTTAATGGTCAGATTATTCGAAGTCTCTTTCGAAATCATTAGGTCACTAATTTCTTTATCTCTGGTATTTTTCGGTCTTAAAATTAGAATTGCAAGAGGAGCAAGGATTAGTAAAGTAAAGATCATTGTAATATTTAAAGTAGAACCCAGCGTGTAGGAAGTTGGGATCACTTTATCCAGAATACCAGACTGGATTAAAAAATTATTTTCAGTATTCAGCAATAATGGAATAGAACTGCTAAAACCTGAAACCCAGGTATTCGCTGAAAAATAAACGCAGGCAGTAAGGAATGGATAATTAACCCCTTTTACACGAAGAGCCAGTTCCCTGGCCAGAACGCAGGTAATAACTATCCATCCAAAACTGATAAGAGTAAATAATAATCCAATAAAAACTACGATAAAATAAACCTGACTGGGTGAATTAATATGCCTGGACAGGGAGTCGATCCCTTTTTTAATGACAGGAGAAAGGGCTATACTATAACCTGTAATTACAATTAAAACTATTTGCATCGCGAAGGCTAGAAGGTCAAAAAAGCCGTCATACCAGGATATGATAATGTCCAATGCAGTAACTTCTAGCCATAAATAGGCTCCAATACCTGTGATAAGCGTGAGGAGAATAGCAAAGACAAACGCATTTGGCATATATTTCAAATATATGTACGTTAACTTTTCTCCAAGTTTTTCGATCATTTTGAGGTTATAAAATTAAAGTTGGCGGTTTGATCTAACTTTCAATCATCTTTATCTTTTTTACCCCAAATCTCAACTTTCGCTCTTTTGTTCACTACCATGGCCCCTTTGGAATCATATTCCAGTTCCAGTCTTTTTACTTTTTCGTTTTTGTTAGGAACAGCGAAATTTGAGGAAGACATTCCCTTGGTCAGTATCCCAATACCCCTGGCATCATATTCCTTTTTTTCACCATTGTCCATTACTATGGTAACTTTTTTTAATTGCAGGGTGCCCTGAACACATTTTATCTTGATCTTGTCTATATTGCGCTCATTTCCGGTTAATTGTACATTATCTTTTTCGCTTTTAAAAGCCACTAACTTTTCCCCAACCTTCTTCCATGATTCATCCTGGGAATATCCCGACATAGAAATAAAAAAAACGAACAACAGTAAATATCTCATTTTCATATCTTTTTGATTTATTGACTTAACTGTCTTAAATTTAACGATTTAGGTTTTAATTACTTGACTTTTATTTTTTTATAAATGAAAATAGAGGAATAAAAATTCATTTATTATTGAAATAAATACATCGATAGGCCATGTTAGAAAAGTAAAATATAGAAATGTTCTGCAAGAACATGAAGGGAATAAGAAGGGCAGGTTTTATCCAAAAATGGAGAGAGAATGGTTAAAAGTATTTTTTTGGTTAAAATCGTTGATCCAGGTAATCTTTGAGAAAGATCATAATAACTATGGCAATAAAAATTGAAACAGTGAGCATTTTATATTGTCGATATAACTCCTTTTTCGCATTAAGCCTTATTTGGGTTATTACTTTCTTAAGCTGATTTTCATCGATCCTATCAATCCCAATTCCATCATTTCTAATTTTATCCAGATAGATATTTTCCCTTATATCTTCCTTAAACTTTGGTCGATTGGAATACAGCAAAGATTTGTTATGTTCATGAAGGCTTTTTGGCCCCCTTTCAACAGACATATTTTAAAATATTTGAAAATGAAGGAGTTATTCCTTTCTTAAAGATATAAAATTTTATTTCAACTTATTTTTGATATACTGAAACCCCATTTTTGATGGTTTCTAAAACCACGATATCTTTTATTTTATCCTTCTGGACCTTAAGCGGATTATTATCCAGAATGACCAGGTCGGCAAGTTTTCCTACTTCCAAAGTACCTTTTCTATCTTCTTCAAAATGCTGGTATGCACTCCAGGCGGTAATTGCTTTTAATGCTTCATAAGGGGTTAGACGCTCATTTTCCCCAATGATAGTTCCAGATCTGGAAGTACGTTCCACCGCAGTCCATACTACCCGCATTAAATTAGGCAGAGCTACTGGGGCATCAGAATGTACTGTAACCTTCATGCCTTTATCCAGGGCAGTTCTCATTGGGCTTATTTTATTACCAAGTTCATTCCCAATAATTTGCTTGTGCCAGTCACCCCAATAAAAAGTATGAAGCGGGAATAAAGATCCTATTACTCTCATTTCGCTAAAGTCATCAAGCTGGTCATCACGAACGTACTGCCCGTGTATGAGCACAAACCTTCTTTCTTCATTACCATATTCTTTAAGAAGCGGTTTTAACGTTCGAATCATTTGATCCATAGCAGCATCTCCATTAGCATGGGTAAGTGTTTGCCAGTTATTTTCAAGGGCTTTTCTATAGAGAGTGCTTACGTCTTCATCATTTGGAATTGCAGGATATCCTGAATAATCTTTTTCAGCTCCGTCTGGTGGAATTAAATATGGTTCTGTTCTCCAGGCCGTTCTTCCCTGGGGTGAACCATCAAGAGTTAGCTTCATACCCCCGAATCTGAAATGATTATTATAGTCCCTGTCATACCATTTCGTTGTTAGATATTTATCTGTAAATAGATAATCTACATAACTTACAACATCCAGTTTCAGGTTTCCGGCTTCAGCCATCTCTATTAAGTAATCTGCATTCTGCATAGTTCTTCCTTCCTGGGCAGTGGTATATCCATATGAAAGGGCCATTTCCTGGCCTGCCTCAAAAAATTTAAAATTGGCCTCTGGAGATTTTGGAGCTATAGCATCCAGCATAAAGGGGATGGCAGCAAGTTCCTCTAATACCCCGTTAGGCTCATTGGAATCTTTTTCACGCCTTATCAGGCCTCCTTCGGGATTTTCGGTAGCTGCAGTGATGCCTAATTTTTCCAGTCCTTTAGAATTTACAACAGCAAAATGTCCCGAAATATGAGTGATCATAATCGGGTATTCGGTAGTAACTTTATCAAGGTCATGTTTGGTTGGAAAACGCTTTTCTTCTAATACGGAATCGTCGAAGCCGGTACCGAAAATCCAACCGGTCAATTCCCTGTTTTCAGGAGTATCCCATTTTTTTAGAATTTCTATGATCTTCGGGATATTGTCGGCATCGGCATCTGGAGAGGGTAGGAGTATGGCACCAATCGCCTGTGAAGCAAAATTGCTGAAATGTGCATGACCATCGATTAGCCCCGGAAGCAAAGTTTTACCTTTTAGATCGACCTCCAGGAAATCATTACCGGCATTCTCTTTAGCTCCATTTAAATTACCTACATAAGTAATGATTTCACCATTAATGACGAGCGCTTCTGCGTATGAAGGCAGATCACCAGCCATAGTTATAATATCTCCACTATGAAATATTGTGACTCGAGTGTTTGACTCCTGAGCATTGAGTAAGTTCAGAAATGGCAAGCAATAAACTAGAAGAGCTAAAAAGGCTAAGGTAATTTTCATAATCACGGTATTTAAAATGCTTGCTGTGAACTGTAAATCAGCATGTTAAATATAAGAAGCGATTTTTTATTAACCTTAGGATCATTGAAATAACTCTATGGATATTCATTTTAAATTCTTTTTTGAAGTAGTATTTATTGATCTTCAATAAATTACAAATGAAAAATATGTTAAAAGCAATTATTTTGTTTAATTAATTCATTAAAAATATAAACAAAATGTTTATATTTAAAATAAAAAATGGAAACAAATCAAAAAAACTTCAGAGAGAGTTTTGTGCTTGCCGATATGCATAGCGATGGTGTCTATTTTGATCAGACTATTCTTAAAGCTCAAAAGGAAATTGTACAGGATAGTAATGATAGACCTTCAGTTTAACTGCAATCACATATTGTGTTAACTTTTGGGTTATCAAGCAATTAAGAAATCACTTTTTAAAATTGGGAAGTGAAGTACTGAGCTATGGATTATCATACAAAGAAAATTCCATTGTATAGTCAAAATACTCAGGTTGTGATATTCCTTGTGAATATTTAAGATTTTCGGGCTGGTTATATTTTTTAATATAGGCCTGGCTAATTTTGTGGTTGATCGGGTTTTCGGCATCAATTTTTTCACCCTGGACCCTGATTACTTCCTCACCATATTTAATTTCTCCTACACCCGTTCTCTGAAATTCAGTGAACCAGCTTTTTTCACTTTTATTCCAGCTTCTTGCAAAAAGCCTTTTGTCTACCTCTACCATCCAGATCTTTAAAAAGCTATCTCTGGTTATGCCTCCCTTTATTTCGATAAGGGTATGCTTAGCTAAAAATTCATATAATTCTTTAGGGAACATATTTTGGTAATAAAAGTTTGAAATGCTTACCTATTTTGAAAAGAAAGTTGAAAGACTTAAATGCGTTCTTCTTTCTGATTATTATTTTTTAATTATCTATAATCGCGTCTGCTTCGATCTCTATCAACCATTCCGGATTAACGAATCTGCTTACCTGCATAATCGTATCCACCGGTTTGATCTTCCTGAAAAATTCAGATCTAACTTCTATAGCGGCTTTCCAATCATTTATGTCTGTTAGAAGAATTCTTGTTCGCACTACATCATCTAATCCAGATCCCGCTTGTTTCAGAGCTGCCTGTATAATTTCGATACATTTTCTGGTCTGTACTTTTATGTCACCAGCTCCCACGGTTTTTCCGTTTTTATCTACAGGTGCTGTTCCTCCAACTGTGATATAAGGTCCCACTTTTACCGCCCTACTGAACCCGATTATATCTTCTAATGGATTTCCGTTCGAAATTAATACTCTTTTCATAATAATGTATTTAGAGTATTCAAGTTAATACTAAAATTCCGTTCCAGTCCTAATAGATTTAGGCGCTAGATTAATTACAAAATCAAAAAAATATCTTCAAAGTGAAATAAAACTTAATGATCTTATGTCGATTAGGTAGTGATCTTAATATAGCTATTTCAGGTCCCAGGTAACCAGTATATTATCGGTATAAACCACATCACTGGGGGTGAAACCATTAGAAAGATCACTTTTTCCTCTAATTACTATTTCATTCAAACCCTGATCGTTATTGTACAATCTCATTCCGCCGTTAAAGTTATTCCCATAATTAATTTTCACAACCTGTCCCTTCTCTATTTCAGAAGCTTCGCTAATTAATTTAGCTTTATCGAAGGCATCTTTAGTTGCAAGTTTAATTATTTCCTTTTGAACACTTCTTTTTAAGGTATCTGATAGTTTAAAATTGAAATTGAGGTCAACTTGAGATCTACTACCTGAAAATTGTTTCAGGATCCTGGAAATATTATCCTTATCATTTTTAAATTCTAGCTGTATCTGCTGGCTTGCTATGTAGCCACTATCAACATTTTTGTTATCTCTGTATACCGTATTTTTATGAACCTCAAAATTATTTGTTCTAATCGAAGAGCGCTGGAATCCAATTTCAGAAAGTTGATCACTGATCGCTGTGGATTTTTGATTCAGACCATTTATAGATTGACTAAAAAGACTGTCGATATTAGTGATATTGATATTCAGAATTCCGATATCTGGAGTAATAGCAACTTTTGCAAATCCCACCACTTCCAGAGTATTCGAGGTTTTAACATTTTGAGCACTAGTGATAAATGAAATTAAAAAAATAATGATCGCGTATGATTTCTTCATATTCTATATTGATTTAAAAGCACTATTCTATAATATTTTAAGGAATAAAATCCTGGGATTCTCCAGAAGATGAATTTAATTCTTTTCTGGATAGTTGATTAAAATTAATTCAGTTTTAACCTTGATTAAGACAAATGATATCCTCAATATCCTGGATTTCTTCTATTTCACTTTTTGAATAATCAGCCTTCCAGGCTCTCATTACTTTTTGAATGGTATCTCTATCCGTCTTTTCAACAATAGCTATAATTTCTTCCGGAAGCATATTGCTCATTTCACAGTATCCTATTGTAATATAGGTATCTTGCTCAAGATTCGGAATCTTGAGAGTGTCAAGTGGCAATAAAACCTCCTGGTAATTATCATCAAAAGTAATACTGGAAAGGAGAATTAGATTTTTCTCATTTTTTCTGAAATGAGTAATGCGATGAGTTGGTTCCATGCCATTTTTGATATAGGAAGTATCTGTGACCTTTTGATAGTCCTTTAAAATAGCTAATTCCTTGTAGTCTGAAAATGATTGTTCAAAAACATCATTTTCCTTTTCTAATTCTGATCTTTTTGAATTTTGGCAACTTAGAATTAGTAGCAAGATCATTAAAATTAAAGCTTGTGGTCTCATATACCTTATATTAATAACGGTCTGGGTTGTTAAAGATTCAGAAATTATTTTTCAATTTCAGAAAGCTAGAACCTTCTTTCCTGTGAAGTTAACTATTTTCTTTCTAGTTGTTGGAACTAAAAGAATTATCCTGCTTTGCATTTAGAAATTTTCACTATCTCCTTTCCTGAATTCTTTATTTGAGCCGTTTTAATCTTTCTATCTTTATCTTTTTCAAAATAGAAACCATAGCCCTGTATGCGTATCATTAATGCCCACCAAAATAATCTGAAAAATATTGATCTAAGCATCCCTGAAAATCAATTGATCGTAGTGACCGGTTTATCGGGTTCCGGGAAATCATCTCTGGCCATGGATGTGATCGCAAATGAGGGTTATCGTTATTTTTTAGAGAGCCTCCCGGCATATAACCAGCAAAATGCACAGCTTATACCCACGGCTGAGGTAGATGAAATTGAAGCACTCCCGCCAGTGATCAAGGTAGGGCAATCAAAACGCTTTCAGTCTATTAATGCCACTTTCGGCACACTCTCAGAGCTTACAGCTGTATTCAGGATCTTATTTGCTCGATATTCCGCAAAGGAAACCATGAGTAAATCAATCTTTTCCTTTAATCATCCCAAAGGAGCTTGCGAGCGCTGTCATGGAATTGGACATGCAGAATATATCGATATCAATAAATTAGTAGGAGATGAGAGTAAGACACTTAAAGAAGGAGCTATCACCACTACCTTGCCTAACGGTTATATCGTTTATTCTCAGGTAACGGTGGAGGAATTAAATAAGGTATGTAAAGTTCATGGTTTTAATGTGGATGTGCCCTGGAAGGAACTTTCAGAGGAGCAAAAGGATGTCATTCTAAATGGTAGCGACCGCATAAAAGTGTTTTATGGCAAACATACTTTGGAGTCACGGTTAAGATGGGAAGGCTTTAAAGCGAAGCCTCGCGAAGAAGGTTATTATAAAGGGATACTACCGATCATGACCGATATTTTAAAACGGGATCGAAATAAGAACATTCTGAAATTCGTGAGCTCCAGTATTTGTCCCAGTTGTAATGGTGCACGTATAAAAGCTGAACATCTGAAATTTAAATGGAAAGGACTGAACTTCCAGGAATGGATGGATCTTTCGCTAAACGATCTGTATGACAGGCTTAAGAAACAGGAGCTGGTCGAAGGAGAAAATGTGCTGGTTGATAAGATCTGTATTCAATTGATTGATCTTATAAGATTAGGGATGGAAGATTACAAGTTAAGCACTCCCAGCAGTGATATTTCTTCTGGAGATGCCCAACGTATCAAATTGATAGGGCAGGTAAACAGCAATCTGCAAGGCATTCTATATGTGTTTGATGAACCTTCCATAGGCTTAGCTGAAGATTATCAGCGCTATTTAAGGCATATTCTGAATCGGTTGATAAGTCGCGGAAATACGGTAATGGTTGTAGAGCATGATTTAAATTTTATTCGTTCAGCAGACTGGATCGTAGAATTAGGTCCCGAAGCAGGAATACATGGAGGAGAAGTGATCTTTAATGGCCCGATCCAGGAATTTTTGAATGCCGAAAACCTGAACAGTCCCACCTTAAATGAATTACACGATTCAGCCACAACTTCTAAGAATAAACATAAACGAGAATCAGCAGATTCATTTCAGCCGCAATCAGGCGAGTTGTGCGTGGTGAGCAGAAATACTCCTGAAATACAAAATAGGCTATCCGCATATGGTGAAAAAGAGGATCTGAACCTTCTTACAGTTTCCGATCAGCCCATAGGTAAAACTCCCAGAAGTAATCCGGCTACTTATACCGGTTTAGCGGATAAGATCCGTGATCTGTTAGCTAAATCACTGGAAGCTAAAGCCCAGAAATTAGGTAAAGGAGCTTTTTCGTTTAATAATAAGCGGGGAAGATGTGAAACCTGCGAGGGGGCCGGTGTGATCACTTTATCCATGAACGTGATGGGAACTATTAACCAAGTTTGTCCCAGCTGTAACGGGAAGCGTTTTAAGGATGAGGTTCTGGAAGTGCATTGGAACAATAAGAATATTGCAGATATATATAACTTGAGCATAGAGGAGGCTTACGATTTCTTTAGTGATGAAAAGCAGCTCACCAAAATTCTTTCTTTGATGCTGCAACTGGGGCTGGGTTATATCAAACTGGGGCAGCCTTCCAATACTTTATCTGGCGGTGAGGCGCAACGTATCAAGCTTACCAAGCATTTTGCAAAACAATCAAAAAAGACGCTGCTAATACTGGAAGAACCCAGTATTGGTTTGCATCAGCAGAATTTGAGACAGTTGCTTAAAGCCTTGCACCAGCTTAAAGCACAAACCGCGGGAATTATTTGCTTTGAGAATCATCCGCTTTTTCAATCTTCTTGCGACAGGTGGGTGGATAATACCATTAAAGCTGAGCCAATAGATCTCAAAGATCTAACAGAACAGGATATTGATAAAATATCTATTAAAGGTGCCCGAACTCATTATCTTAAGGATCTGGATATTGAATTGCCTAAAAACCAGTTGACTGTTTTTACCGGAATTTCGGGTTCTGGAAAATCTTCTTTGGTGATAGATACCCTGCACGGCTACGGACTGCAGGAAATGACCAAACAGTTTTCATCTTATCAGCAATCCAGGGCAGGAGTGAATTTTCAGTTTGAAGTTGAAAATATTGAAGGGCTAAGTCCAACGATCTGTGTTACCAGAAAGGAAAGGAGTTTTACAGAGCGTTCAGATATTGCCAAACAAACGGGAATAGATAAGATCTTACGCTTTGTCTTTTCCAGAAAAGCGCAATTTGAAGGAAAGGAATTATCTGCTAGCCATTTTTCCAATAATCACGAATTAGGAAAATGTGCCATTTGCGATGGCATAGGTGAGGAATTGCTGCCAGATCTTAATAAAATTGTACTTGATAAGGAAAAGAGTATTGCAGAAGGTCTCTTTGAACATAATAAGGCGCTGGCCTATTATGGGCAAGCAGGGAGCCAGTATATGGCGATCGTAAAAGAACTGGGGGCTACGTATGGATTTGACCTGAAAACGCCTTTTAAGCAGCTGGATGACCAACAAAAAGAGATCCTTTTTCAGGGAGCAGGGGATAAGGTCTGGAAAGCAGATTGGCTATTCAAAACTAAAACCAGGGAAGGTATTCAAGAAGTAAGTATGAAATGGGAAGGGCTTTTTCATTACTTAAAGGAAGAATACTATAAGACTCGTAAAAATAAGCATATCGATAAGCTCAAAGCACTTTTCTCTCCTGCGGAATGCAGTCATTGTGAGGGAAGTGGATTAAAGCCGGAACGATTAGCCTTTAAAATTGGAGGAAACTCCATCCATGAAATAAAGGGCATGGATTTTAAAACTTTGGAAGAATGGCTTTCAAATGTTGATAAGTATGAAGAGATCGATCAAAAACTCATTTGCAAAATTCAGCCTTATTTGATCAATACCATCAAAAGAGCAAAACAATTGCATATTGATCACCTGCAACTCAACAGAAAATCAACCACTCTTTCCGGAGGAGAGAACCAGCGGGTAGCACTGATCAAACAGTTGAACAGTCCGCTGAAGGGTATTACCTATCTTTTAGATGAACCTTCGGCAGGATTATCTAATGACAATATCCCGGACCTGATCAATATTCTGAAAGAACTTATTGAAAAAGGCAATACGGTGCTGGTGATCGAGCATAACAAAGAGATCATTCTTTCGGCTGACCGACTGGTGGAACTCGGACCTCTGGCCGGCAAGCTGGGAGGTTATATTTCTTATGAGGGAAGTCCTCAGGATTTCCTGAAACAACCAGAATGTCATCCATTTCTGAAGGCGCCATCAAAAAAGGTTGAGTTGAAAGCAGGGAAGGATCATATAGCCATTAAGAAATTGTCGAAACACACACTGGTGAAGGATGGGCTGGAAGTACCTGTTGGCGGGATCACAGCCATTAGCGGTAAATCAGGAATCGGGAAAACTACCTTAGTAAAAGAGATCCTGATACCCAGCATTCAAACCGGCAGGCCGGTCAATTGTGAAAGCATAAAATTTCCGGGGAAATATGAAGGAGCCCATTATTTTGAAACCAAAAAACTTCGATCTCACGCGAAAACCTTATTGGTTTCATATCTGGATCTGTTGAAGGATATAAGTAAGATTTTCGCAGCCGAATCAGATCTGAAGGCTCGGGACTTTTCATATAAAACAAAAACCAGTCAGTGTCCCAACTGCAAAGGCAGGGGATTTACTGAAACCAGCCTTGATGTAGCTGCGAATGCGATTGAAAAATGTGAAGTATGTAAGGGACAGCGCTACCAGCCACATATACTGGAGCATACTGTTCAGTCGAAGAACATTGCTGAGGTACTTGCATTGAATATTACAGAATTAAAAGAATGGTTGAATGAGGTAAAGGCACCTGCTTCAATATTCCAGTTCCTTGATCAGTTAAATGAGATCGGTTTGTCACATCTTAGACTGGATCAACCGGTGCAATCACTTTCTTCAGGAGAGAAGCAACGATTATTGTTGTTGAACTGGCTGAATGATCAGGCTAAAGATGAGCTTTATATTTTAGATGAACCAAGTACGGGATTACACTATGCTGATATAGATCTTTTGTATGCGATATTAAAGAAACTCGGTGAACAAAATGATATTTTGATCATTGATCATAATCCATATTTACTGGGGAAAATAGGGATTGGAGCAACTTTAAAGTAAAACTTAACTTTACAAGTTCAGCAGAAGTCAATTAAAATTTTGGGAAGAGTTATTCCAAAAAAGAGTTTTAATCAACCATCCCAATTGCGGTTTGTGGTTCTATAAATTGCTTGTATTGCTCATAGCGAGTAAAGATATCCCGAACATAATTGTAGGGTTCTGATCCTCTTACAAAGCCATGCCTAACTACATCATCCAGATAGTATTTCTTTTGAGCAAGTTTCAATAAATAGGTCTCTACATTATCATCCCAGATATTGGGATCTTTGCCATTCTTTTCTGCCAGGCGCATAGCATCCAATACATGTCCAGGGCCACAGTTGAAAGCAGCTAAGGTGAACTTCACTTTTTGGATAGAATCTTCTACAGCCTCAAATCTATCGCGAATTTTATTCAGGTATTTTACCCCACCGCTAACATTCTGTTCCGGATTATAACTGTTATTCACACCCAGTTCTTTAGCCGTTTCCGGCATTAATTGAATCAGCCCTTTTGCTCCTGCCCAGGATTCTGATTTAGGATCAAACCTTGATTCCTGGTATACCTGTGAACAAAGCAGGCGCCAATCCCATCCTATTTTGGAGGCATTTTCTTTAATAATATCATCATATTTACTAATCCTGTTACCATTTTTACTGTAAAAATCACTTTGGATCCTTCCCCTGTAGGACTTTTTATTTTTGAAATACTTATTGTAGATGACATAATAATCATCCATTTTTTTCTCTTTTGTTATCCATTTATTTATTGCTTTTAACAATTCCGGAGAATTTTGTCTGACAGCCCAGGCTATCCGTTGAGAGAAAGATATGCGCGTGTCAATATCGAGAATAGGATAAAATGTTTTATTGATTGCAGCGATATTATAATCTGCAATTGTTCTTTCAATTTCACCATCCACTACCATTCTGATGATCTCATCGGTAGTAATATTTCCTTCAATGTGTGCAATCGGAATTTCATCGCCTATCTCATCCTGTAAATTTTTTATGCGTTCGGCATAAGAAGAATTTTCCCGGACCCACACGGTATCATTTATTAATTCTAAAGTGTTTGAAATTAACTCTTTATCGATCTTGTATCCGGGCAGGGATCGCCAGTTATCAGGCATACGCTGAACTAAGGTCTGGTGGGTTACATAATGATTCTCTGTAAAACTAACCAGCTTTTTTCTGGGTTCAGTTATAGTCAAACCATAAGCAATCAAATCTGCTTCACCATTATTAAGCATATCAAAGAGGTCATCTATATCATCTGCAACTGTAATCTTAAGTTCAAGTTCTAAATCCTCTGCTAAGCGAGATAATAGCTCATATTCAAAACCCATGGGTATTCCTTTGTATAAAAAATAACTCGTGGAATTGTAAATTGTTATGGCATGTAATACTCCATCTTTTTTGATAGCCTCAAGATCTTTAGAGACTTTATAGGGTGGTTTTTCCTTACCTGAATTATACAATTCGGCATTTTCTTCTGAAATTCCGTTCCCCTGAGAGCAGCTTGATAAAATTATTGAAAGAGCGAAAAAAAATGATTTCAATTTTGAATCCATAGCGGATAATTTACGAATAAACCATTGAGATATAAAAAGAAATGTTAAAAAACAGAATTTATCTTAAAATTTTTACAGAGAAAATGCCGCTAGTATTCTTATATCAGCTGTTGGCCTGAAATTTTGACCCAATTCCATTACTACCTGTTCCTGTTGCTTCCGTCGAGCTTTTTTCATTAGACCTAATCTTCAATTTTAGCTGGAAACAACTGGATATATTTATAGAAGATAGCCTAACCTCCAGAAATGGAATTTTGAGAAAATCTTTAATCTGGTACACAACTTAAACCTATCCATCTGGAATTGCCATTCAAATCTACAATCTTGCAATTGCATTGCATTTTTTTATAGTTACTTTTGTATTATGAAATTTTTGGCAGTCATATTTTCCATTTATTTTCTGGGATTAACCTTAATGCCTTGCGAGGATGAGGTGATTTCTCAGGATGCAAATACTGAATTTCATCAGGTGGAGAGTTCTCATTCGTCACAATCTTCGGTAGATGATTGCAGTCCTTTCTGCCAGTGTCATTGCTGTCATGTTCATATGTTAAGTTTTAACTCTTCAGATCAGGAGCTAATTTCTCTAGAAATTTCCTCGGAAACCCCGGAAATGAACTACCAGCTGGGAGACGATATCCCCGGATCTTTTTTCCAACCACCCAGGGTTTAATTCAGTTTTGGGATACCTACGTCCAAACGACACTAATTGTTTGGGCCAAATTCAATTTTCACTGAATTAAACATATTATTCATGATTAATAAGATCATTGATTTTTCAATCAATAATAAATTTATTATTGGGTTGTTCACTGTAGTACTTATTGGTGCTGGTATCTGGAGTATGACCCAGGTGCCCATCGATGCGCAACCCGATATTACCAATAACCAGGTGCAGGTAATTACCCAGGCGCCAAATCTGGGAACACAGGATATAGAACAATTTGTTACTTACCCAGTGGAAATTGCCATGAGTAATCTACCAGGAGTACAGGAAATACGCTCTGTTTCCCGTTTTGGTCTGTCAGTTGTTACTATAGTTTTTGAGGATGATATGGGAACCTATCTTCCCCGACAACTTGTAGCTGAAAAGCTTGGACAGGTCAAAGAAGAAATTCCTGAGGGATTTGGGAAACCTTCAATGGGCCCTATTTCTACCGGGTTAGGGGAAATATTTCAGTATACACTGGAGGTAGATGAAGCGCATAAGAACGAGTATTCACCAACCGAACTTAGGACTATTCAGGACTGGATCGTCCGTCGCCAGATGGCTATGGTTCCTGGTGTGGTAGAAGTGAATGGCGTGGGCGGAAGGATCAAACAATATGAGGTAGCAGTAGATCCTGATGAACTGCGCGCTATCGGCCTATCCATTTCTGATGTGTTTGAGGCCCTGGAAAATAATAACCAGAATACTGGAGGTGCCTATATTGAAAAAAATCATCAGGCTAATTTTATTCGTGGCGAAGGCCTTGCCAGAAGTATTAAAGATCTTCAGAAGATTGTAATTACTAACTCTAAAGGGATTCCTATTACTATTGGTGACGTCGCCGAAGTTGGAATAGGAAGCGCGGTACGCTATGGAGCACTTACAAGGAATGGAGAGGGCGAAACTGTAGGCGGAATGGTGATGATGCTGAAGGGCGCGAATTCTAATGAGGTCGTAGAAAATGTAAAAGACCGGATAGAGCAAATCCAGAAGTCATTACCGGAAGGAGTAAGTATCAAATCGTTCCTGGATCGCAGTGAGCTAATTGCCAATACAACTTCTACAGTAAAAGGCAATTTGATCGAAGGTGGACTTATCGTGATCTTTGTCCTGGTTCTGCTGCTAGGTAACTGGAGGGGAGGACTCATTGTAGCTTCAACTATTCCCTTATCCTTATTATTCGCATTTATATTGATGAATACGTTCGACGTCTGGGCTAATCTAATGAGCCTCGGCGCTATCGACTTCGGAATTATTGTGGATGGCGCTGTAATAATCGTTGAAAGTACTGTCTTTATTCTTTACCAGAGAATTGGAAAGAATCAGCATGATGTTCAAAAAGAAAAGGATAAGATCGTGGCATCCTCTTCCAAGAAAATGATGAATTCGGCATTTTTTGGTCAGTTGATCATACTTATTGTATTTCTACCAATACTGGCTTTAGAAGGAGTGGAGGGCAAAATGTTCAAACCCATGGCCCTTACTTTTATTTTCGCCATGCTTGGTGCTATGATACTATGCCTGACTTATGTACCGATGATATCTTCGGTTTTTCTAAAACTACCAAAAAAGAAGAAAAACACCTGGGGAGATCGCTTCGTTACCTGGTTGCAGCTTAAGTATGAACCTCTTCTTCAAAACGCATTGAAAAAGAGCAAACTTGTTATTGTTTTTACAGTGGGACTCTTTGCTCTGGCTATATTTCTATTTACCAGAATGGGTGGCGAATTCATTCCGCAGCTGGACGAAGGAGATATTGCGTTTCATGTTATCCTTCAACCAGGTAGTTCCCTTGATGAGGGGATACAGACCTCCACAAGAATAGAAAACATGTTGCTGGAGGAGTATCCTGAAATTGAACAGGTGGTTACCCGTTTTGGTGTGTCTGATGTTCCAACAGATCCCATGCCTATGGACATTGGGGACAGTTTTATCATCTTAAAAGATAAATCTGAATGGACGTCTGCAGAGAGCAAGGAAGAGCTTATTTCAAAAATAAAGCAAAGCCTTAGTGTTATTCCCGGGCTGAGTTATGAATTCACCCAACCGGTAGAAATGCGTTTCAATGAACTATTAACGGGTGTTAGGGAGGATATTGCAGTAAAGATATATGGAGAGGACCTTGATCTCCTTGCGACGAAAGCACAGGAAATTAGTAATCTTATTGGCAATATTGATGGCGTAGCCGATATGAAAGTTGAAGCGACCACGGGATTACCTCAGATCACTGTAGTGTATGACCGGAATAAGATCGCTCAGTATGGCCTCCAGATCGATGATCTGAATTCGCAAATCCAGTCGGCATTTGCAGGAGGAAAAGCGGGAGTTATTTTTGAAGGGGAAAAACGATTCGATCTGGTAGTTCGTCTTCAGCCCGAAAACAGGAGAAACATCGGTAATATCCAGAATTTGTATGTGAATATACCTTCCGGGGAGCAAATCCCGCTAAAGGAAGTTGCAGACATCAGCTATAAATCTGGTCCCATGCAGATAAGCAGGGATAATACTAACCGCAGAACCTATGTGGGAGTGAATATCAGAAATCGAGATGTAAAATCTGTGGTGGAGGATATTCAGAATAAATTAGATGAAGAATTGAGTCTTCCCCCGGGTTATTATATTCGGTATGGTGGAGCTTTTGAAAATTTCGAACGTGCCAGGAAAAAACTGCAAATTGTAGTTCCAATTGCCTTATTCCTGATCTTTATCCTGATCTATTTTGCCTTGAAATCTTTCAAACAAACCACCATGATCTACATGGCTATTCCATTAGCTGCTATTGGTGGGGTCTATTCTTTATGGTTAAGAGGAATGCCCTTTAGCATATCAGCCGGAGTTGGCTTTATCGTGTTGTTCGGTGTAGCGGTATTAAACGGACTTGTTCTTATAAGTGGCTTTAATGAACTGAAGGATGAGGGAGTACTAGATATTTCCGAGCGTATCAAACTTGGAACAAAGCGAAGGATAAGGCCAATTTTATTAACGGCACTAACCGATGTTTTAGGGTTTCTGCCTATGGCAATTTCATCTTCGGCCGGGGCTGAAGTACAAAGGCCTCTAGCGACCGTGGTGATTGGCGGACTAATTACTTCAACTTTCTTAACCTTATTCATCCTGCCTGTTCTTTATCGCTGGATGGAAACTAGAAAAAATTTCAATAAAATGAATCCAAAATTAGCTGGTGTTCTGGCCTTGATCGTAGTCGCAGGGTTTAGCAATAATTTGAGGGCGCAGGAAACAAATGGAATGGCGGAGATTTCCCAGCAAGAAGCAGTTGAAAAAGCGCTGGAAAATTATCCGGTTTTAAAAAATAAGGCCCGTGAGGTAGACAAGGAAAACGCCATGAAGGCTTTGGCATGGGATTTTGGAAAAACCACTGTATTTACTGGCGGGGAAGAAATTGGTGATGCAGGTGGCATATATACTACTGTAGGTTTTCAGCAGCAGGGGATAGACCTTTTTGGAATAGCAAGTAAGAATAGGCTTTATAATGACCGCATAGATATGGCTGAAAGTGACCTTGAATTGTCCAGATTACAGGTTAGCCGTGAGGTGAAGAAAGTGTGGAGTTCGGCTTATTCGGCAAAATTAAAGCTGAAACTTTTTGACAGCCTGGACTCTCTGTATACCCGTTTAGAAAAGGCGGTTGATCTGAGATATGAAACTGAAGCTATTTCCAGACTGGAAATGCTCGCCGCTAAAAACAGGATCAGGGAGATAGAAATTCAGAAAAATCAGGTGGCAAGTGATTATCAAAACTCAATTAGGGAACTAAATTTATGGCTTGGTGAGGAAAATTTTGGTGTTTCAGGAGAACCTATAAGCAATCCTGATCCGGAAACTGA
The DNA here is from genome assembly GCF_019357415.1 of Gramella sp. MT6. Taxonomy (NCBI): domain Bacteria; kingdom Pseudomonadati; phylum Bacteroidota; class Flavobacteriia; order Flavobacteriales; family Flavobacteriaceae; genus Christiangramia; species Gramella sp. MT6. The sequence continues at coordinate 3,540,860 of NZ_CP048410.1, read as the reverse complement.
GTTGCTTCCAGAAAAGGTTGGACAACATCCTCTACTTCAGATTTCCGAAGAAAAAGTACAGGTGGCAGATTCCAGGGTAAAGGCTGAAAAAACTGATTTTCTTCCGGCTTTTAATCTTCAGTATGGCTTACAGGAGGTGAACGGAGCCACCGGATTTTACAATTATCAGGTAGGAATTTCAATTCCAGTTTTTTCAGGGAAAGAACATGCCGATGTGAAAACCGCAAAAATTGAAAAGGAAATTGCCGAAGAAAATCTGAGATTCAGAACAACGCAAATTTCTACCCAATATCAATCGGCCCTGGAGAATTTCAAAAAGTGGAGATCTTCCTGGGAATTTTATCGCACCGAGGTGGTTCCGCTACTTGAAGAGCAGCGGCAGGGAACTTTACTGGCATTTAATGAAGGAGCGATAGATTATACTGAAATGATCCAGAATCTGGATAATGCCATCCAATCTGAACTTCGGGCGATCGAAGCTTATAAAAATTACCAGTTCGCTCTGGCCGAAATTGAATTTTATCTTAAAAGAAAATAAAGAAATGAGAATTATAAAGATCATATTAGCAAGTACAGCCATTCTCCTGGCTTCCTGTGGAGAAAACAATAAACAGGTTTCCGAAGAAAAAAATAATACAGCTCAGGCACCTACTGCGAAAGATGTAATGCTCACCCAGCAGCAATTTGAAGCTCTGGATATGAAAATTGATACGCTGACTTCTAAGCTTATGAGCGGATTTGTTGAGGCAAACGGACACCTGGAGGTACCGCCTCAGAGTGAAGCTACGGTAACTCCGGTAATTGGCGGGAATATCAGTTCCATAAAAGTGATCGAGGGTGCTGAAGTTGAACGCGGGAGTGTGCTGGCTTATCTAAGTCATCCCGATATCATCAAAGTTCAGATCGATTATGTAAACACGGCAAACAGACTGAAATTCCTTGAAAAGGATTATGCCAGGCAGAAAAGGCTATATGAAGAGGGCGTAGGTTCTGGCGAAACCTTTCAGAAAGTAGAATATGAACTGGAAGGTGCCAGGGCACATTTAAACGGTATGAAAGCTCAGTTAAGGCAGCTTCATATTAATCCAGAACAGATTAAAAATGGAGATATTCAACAGCAGGTACCTGTTCTAAGCCCAATAAAAGGAGCTGTGCAGGCGGTGAATATAAAAACGGGGCAATTTGTGCAATCCCAAACAAATATGTTTGAAATTATTAATACAGACGATGTGCATGTAGATTTGATGGTTTTTGAGAAAGATGTTCCGAAGGTGAAAAAAGGTCAGAAAGTATTTTTTAGCACCTCTTCGCAGCCGGGAAAAGAGATGGTTGCAGAGATACTTTCTATTAGCAAGAATTTTGAACAGGATCCCAAAGCGCTGCACGTGCATGCTGAAATTGACAACCGGTCTGGCCAATTGGTGCCAGGGATGTATGTAAAAGGTAGAATTGTTATAGAAGATAATAAGACATTATCATTTCCTGAAGGCGCGATCGCTAAGAATGGCGATAGGTTTTATATTTTTTCCGCAGAAAGGGAAGGTGAACAATGGAGTTTTAAACCAGTTGAAATCACCACCGGAGTTACTGAAAATAAATGGACCACTGTGAACTTTATGGAAAAGGTGCCTGAGAATATGAAATATGCTTTTAACAATGCCTATTATCTTATGGCCGAATTGAATAAAGGCGAGGGAGGACATAATCACTAAATACTATTAAATACGAACTAAAATACGTTGATTTTTATAATAGCAACAGGGGCGTAATTATACCGATCCTAAATTCATTTTTATTATAACTTGAAACATCGAAATTTTCTAAAGCATAATCTGAATAATCATAATATCGGCCTATATAGGCAATATAAAAGCGGAAGTCTACTTTGTCGAAAGGGCTATAATATAAGGTTGGGATCCAACCATAACTAGTTCTTAGACGCTCATTCCCGGTTTCGAAATCACCTATAGCACCATTGGTCATTAAGGTGAGTAATCCTTTGAACCTGGGACTAAATCGATATTCTGCCCTTAACCAGTTCTCTATATAGGATGCATTTCCTGCAACATTCCCATCACCGATTATTCCAGTGACTACACCTTTAGTGTCAATTTCTTCATAGCTATACCGAAAATCATACATCAATGTCAAATTGTTATTCTCATACTTGTGTCCTAAAGTAAAGAAAGTGGTTCCCTTGTCTTTCACCTCTATAGAATGACTGGCACTATAGATCGTTTGGAGCTTTCCGTCAAAAAAGCTTCCCCGCCAGTTTCCAACTACCGCTACCGGCCAATCTGGTTCCTCAATTCCTTCTGCCGCCGAGTCTCCGTAAAGGTCATCATAATGTACGGTACGTGAATTTAAAACCTGGAAACCAAATTGATGATCCTCCACCGGGTTATATTTAATACCTGCACCGGTAACATAAGCCAGAGCATTTCCATAAATATCATTATACTCAAGAATTTCCAAAGCACTGAACTCGTATTCATAACCTCCATAATAAGCGAACATTTTTCCTATTACCAGGTCAAGTTTTGGACTTGCTTTATAGTTGATATATGCCAATTCAATATTACTTCCCAGGCGATCCAGGCTTTGCACATCAGCAGTATTATTAAACCTGTTTCTAAAGCGAAAACTTAATCTGTCATTAATTTTTGCTGAAATTCCGAGAGCTGTAAATCCATTTTCAAACTGCAATCCGTTGTAATAATTATCACCACCTCTAAACATGTAAGCCTGAAACTCTGCCCGCATATCAAAAGTGATATCGATATTTTTTAGGAGTTCAATTTTATCAGATGGGATTAGAGCTTTATTCAAACTGTCAGATTCTTGTGAGAAGCCTAATACTGGTAATAAAAGGAGTACACCTATTAAAAATGACCTTTTTAAAGAAGAGTGAAAATTTCCCGATCTATACATTAACGGGGTTGTGGTTTGCAGGGTCATTTATTTATGTGTTTAGGTTCTCAAAAGGAAACTTGTACCACAGTCTCCTTTTGAGAATTTACTAAAAAATTATGGAAAATTGATGAAAGACTAGAAAATTAAGAAGGAGTTTGTTTTATTTTTAATAATGTAGATATGGGAATCTGTTTGATATACTTTTAGAGATCTTATTTAGTATATACCTGTATAACACCATGCCTGGCATTACTTCCATAAAACGCCTGGGCATCTTTCAGTATTTTATATTCCGACACATCCTTCAATTCCAATTCATTTAATTTCCTGAGCGTACCAGGTTTATTATCTATTAAGACAAGTGGCATTTTCGTTGGATCTGAATCTTTATCTATGTTGAGCTCTTCCTTTAATTGCTGGGATAACTGTGCATAGAAATCGGTTTTTTCTCCCTGAGGAAGATGATCTACTTTTATTGAAGTCATTCCTAAAGCATAATTTCCAGGAGAAAGATTTCTTATAATATTTTTTCGCAATTCATCAATTGAATTCTCCTTTCTAATTGCCCGAATGATCTCCATTAATTGATCATTTTTATAAAATGAAATGATGCGATAATTTTCTTTAGAGTTTAATTCGATGGTGATAGGAGAGGCATCAATTACCAAGACATCATTTTTATCTTGCCAGTCCAGGTTATTTTTGATCGATTGGAATTTAGAATCGATATCGCTTACGTTCTCCAGATCTTTTTCTTTGGTAATAACCTCATTATTGGTTTTTGAATAAAAAGTATAAAGTGGATTTTCGTTTAGTAAAATGATCTCATTGTTCTTCCAGATCCTGATTGCCTTTTCTTCACTTTCTCTTAGGTCCTCTAAATCATATTTAACTAGCATTGCATCCAGTTTTTCATAGAACCTTTCTGAAATTTGATTCTCTGGTGGAGCAATATTTTTCTGGCAGTAAGAATTTATAGAGGTTAGAGTTAAAAGTAGCAGGACTAATTTCTTCATAATTTAATTTTCGGGGGGGAATAATAATCTGGGGGTGAAGATAGGAAATTATCGGTTAAGGCTATTAATTACTGGATTTAACTAGCTATTTGGCCTTGGTGGTCCTTGCAGGGAAATAGTTCACCAGAATCTATATAGCGAATTTTTCTAATTATTTATCCTGAATTTCGAATCCCAGAATACTAGGAATAGAATGTCTAAATTATCATAATGTCAGCATTTCTTCTGTCTTTTCCCAAACATAGTATTTACTGTATTCCCCTAAGCAATAATAGTAAGTGCCGTCAGGTTTTATAATGATAAAATATCCATAGGATAGTTCAAATGGGAAGAACAATTCTTTAACAAGGTTTTCATTATCCTTTTGCCAGTTAACCCGGTTGCTGTAAAAGTATTTCAGCTTTTCTTTGTCTACTGGTGAGATCCAGAAATGGGAGACATCCGTTATTTTCTTTAATTTCCTCACATAGTTTCGATCAAAAATGTTCCAGTTGGTTCTTGAATTTTTATTTTGTTCAGCTTCTGAAACTCCAGTGAGGTAATTGATCACTATTACATCATCAGCAGCAATCCCATCGCTTTTTAAAGAATTCAGGTAATCTTTCAGGTTCTGAAATTCAGAATCTTTTAGAAGCCCGTATTTCTCTCTGTAAAATATAACTCCATACCTTGCAGTATCATTTTCCAAATAGAGGGGAAGATAATCTGGATTATTTCTTATTTCGTAAAACTCCTTTCTGCTTATCTCAAATCCTTTTTCATGGTAGAATTTATAGGCTTTATGCTGACCGTAACATTTGAAGGAAAAAACAATTAAAAGGAACCAAAGTAAATTTTTCACGAACTAAACTAATTATTTTGTGAGGGATTATTTAAATGACTATTGAATAGCAAGTCACACAAGATTCTTGTTCAGATGCGGAATATAATAATTTTTTTTAAAGCCTTTGGGCTTTGATACTGGACCTAATTCCTTTTTATCTGAAAAATTAATTGAATAGAATTGGGAAAAATATAGTAAGTTTAAATATCCCCTACGATAATATCAAAATTTTATTATTAATCATAAATAGTATGATATGAGATCGTTATGTTCAAAATTTCTTGTTTTTATTCTGATTACCTTAATCTCATGTAGTAAAAGTGATGACAGCAACCCTGAAGAAAATTTAGCTGTTGAATATGATTATTATATAGTCTGGACCACCAATGATCAGGATTATAGCATAGGAATTGAACTTAACAATCAAGACGAGGGTTATGGCCCTACGATGTGCTTTTGCAGAAGCGGATGCTCGCATAGCCCGGGGCCTGGTTTTATTCCTGCAGATGAATCCATGCCGGCAGCCAGTGTCTATTTCACCAATTTCAATGATGGAAATTGTGCGGGTTATGAGGAGAACGTTCGGTTTAATGATTCATATCAAACAGGTTCTTATAAGCTCACCACAAATGATTACGAAAAGGGAATTTATATAAATATTTCAATGGATTTTACAGATACATCCACCCATTACACTTCTTCGATTGGAGAGCAACCGGCTTCAAGCTACGTAAGGATCACTCAGTCTCAACCAGATAATAAGGAGATCACTTCGGGGTATTTCAATTTTGGACAAGTAGTTACAGGTGAATTCGAGGCTCGTTTATTTAACTGGGATGATCCCTCTAAATTTATCGATGTAAAGAATGGACATTTTAAACTAAGAGTTCAATCGTTTCAAGATGGTAGATTAGACCAATAGTGTTCACTAAAAACAGAAAGAGTATTTCTGTATTGCGCAAAATTATTTACCTAATTTCAATATTCTTACAGCCCCCTGAATCACCAGGATAAAAACTATAGTTCCAATAATCAGGTCTGGTTTGCCTGATTTCAACCAGTTTACAAGTAGTGCGGCTACGATAACTCCTAAATTTATAATTACGTCATTAGAAGTGAAGATCATACTTGCCTTCATGTGGGCTTCTTTTTTGCTCTTGGATTTCTGTAAGAGGTAAAGGCAAATTCCATTTGCAATTAAAGCAAGGATCGAAATGATAATCATGGTGGAGAAATCTGGAAGTTTTTCGTTGCCAAAGAACCTTCTCAGAACTTCTGCAAACCCAATTACGGCGAGAAGGATTTGAAAATATCCGGCTAATTTTGCGATTTTCTTCTTTCTAATTACAGATCCACCTACTGCAAAAAGACTTATCCCATAAACAAATGAATCGGCTAACATATCTAAACTGTCCGCAACCAATCCCATTGATTTTGAAATTAAGCCAGTAGTCATTTCAATGATGAAAAACGCAAAATTTATAACCAGTACAGACCAGAGGAGTTTCTTTTGATTCGAGTTTTCATTAAAATCTGTTTGGTCGGTCTGTTCTGTAATAATCTTTTTACTTCCCAGGTTCAAATTCAGGAGCGATTTCTCTATTTGATCTATTTCTCCAGTGTGAAAAACCGTTAGTTTTCTATTGGGAATATCAAAATCAAGATTCTGGATATTCGAATGGCCATCTAATTTTACCCGTATTAGATTTTCTTCGGAAGGGCAATCCATCTTTGAAATTTCGAAAATTGATTTTTTCATTCCCATTTTTATTTGCCTCATGTTGCAAGATAAATTATGTAATTGAACTAGAGATTTGGTTTATATGTTATGCTTCATCATATTCAATTCCAATTATACCTTTTTAAGTAAAGTTTCATGTAACCTATGTTACAAACGCATAGTAATTGAATAATTATATTTGGCTCCATGAGATTGAAAAGCTTTATTTCATTGATATTAGTGTTCCTGTTTATGGGAAAGCTTTTTATCGTTGATGCAAATGCGGTTGAGGTAATCTTTCAAGGAGATATAAGCTTCGTGAAACCTGATTGCATCAAAAAGCATTCGATCAAAAAATCATCCAGGCCTTTCAATTTTCATGAACATGTAGATTCTGAAGACTCCAGTCTTCAATTAAGCAGTTTTTGCACTACCCAGTTTAAATTCGATGTTCATACCTGGGAACCTTTGTTTTCAGAGGTGTTGAATGTCAGGGAAAAATCTTTCACTTCAAACTTAAGTTATCGTTATCTCGATAGCAAATCCCCTCCTCCAAAGCGAGTGTAATTGAAACCTAGAAAATTTTTGAATCTGTGATTCTTACGGTTCAGATCTAATTATCAATTACAATAACATGCATAATGACGAGAAACGTTGAAGTAAGTCGTCGTTCCATCCAGTTATTGCGAGTCCTGGTAAGCGGAATTTTTCTTGTGGCAGGAGGCAATCATTTGCTCAATACCACCAAAACAGTCCGACGTCTGGAACAGGCCAGTTTTAAAGGTATCGCCTATTTTTTTGGTGATCCGGAATGGCTTGTCATTCTATCTGGAATCGTAATGCTGGCAGCTGGATTTTTATTCTTAATAGGATATAAGACTAGGTGGGCGGCAATCATATTAATACTCATTTTAATACCAATTACACTATCTGTTCAGGTTGGACAGATCAATACACTTGGTCCGCTTTTTAAGAATATAGCGATTCTTGGGGCCCTTTTGTTTTTTCTAATAAATGACACCGATAAACTCTTTAAAATCAAATAAAATGAAATTCATTTTTTATATCAGCATTTTATTAATGCTTACCATCTTCAGTACCACAAAGGTGAACGGACAAACTCACCAAAATCTACCAAATAACTATGTGGTTCTTAATAAAAAGGTCCCTCAATTGAAACCCATTTTGATTACCGCCAAAAAGTTGAAAGAGGAGGACGGAGAAAATTTCGGCAAATTTGAAATAATCTTCTGTGGGAAAGAAATTGCCGATATTACCGATCCTTCAAAAATTGAAAAATTCATTCACGAAGCTGATAGGTTAGGAGTTCAGCTTGTCGCCTGTGGATTCTCTCTTAACAAATTTAAAGTAGATCATACATCTGTTCCTGCAGGCATCAAAATAGTAGAGAACGGAATTCTTTACAATTTTCAATTACAGAAAATGGGCTTTTTAAGTTTAAGCCTTTAGATCTCAATATATACACCTTTAATTTATAATTATAAGATGATGAATAAGAATAAAAAAGATATAAAGCGCGGCTGGATACAGTATGCTGTGTTTGCAATAATTGCTTTGACATTATATGCTACCGGTTTACACACAGAGGTTATAGGGTTTGCCCAAAGAGGACTGCTTATGACCGGTTTGATGAATCCTGATGTAAAGGAGGAAAAGATTATAGCCAGAATAGAAAGTGATGATTCCACATCTTTGGAGACGTTCAGGAAAGACCCAAAAGCTAATTTCAATATGAACCTAAAGAATGAAAAAGGGGAGATCATTTCTCTATCAGAATTAAAAGGGAAGGTTATTTTTTTAAATTTCTGGGCTACCTGGTGTCCTCCTTGTGTTGCAGAAATGCCTTCCATAGACCAGCTCCACGAAAAAATGGGGGGTGAAATTGCTTTCGTCATGTTGTCTATGGACCAGGATTTTAATAAAGCTATTTCATTTAATAAACGAAAGGGTTATGATTTACCAATCTACCAACTGGCAGGACCTTTACCAGATATGTATCGGTCTTCAGCAATTCCTACCACCTTCGTGATAGATGCCGATGGGAACCTGGCCCTAACTCACAAAGGAATGGCCGACTATAATACGGATGAGTTCAAAGACTTCCTGAAAAGCTTGAAATAGATTTGCTAATTCTAAAATAAGCTATGAACAATTTAAAGTTAACAGTGGTTTTTGTAATGCTGGCTATCGGGTTTTCATCATATGGCCAGGTTACAAAAGCTCCTGAATGGAATGCTGAAATTCAAGAAAGATCCTTTAGGCCGGGAGATACTATTACGGTAGAATTTACTTCGGAAATTCCTGAGGAATGGTATATGTATTCAAGTGATTTTGATCCAAACCTGGGCCCTACCGTAACCGAGATAAATTTTAAGAAAGATCCCGGATTTAAGATCTTAGGATCTATAAAACCTATTGGTGCAAAAAGGAAATACGATCAAATTTTTGAGGGCGACTATACCTATTTTACGAATAAAGCAATATTCACGCAGAGGTTATTAGTTTTAGAAGAGAACCCGGTTATAAATGCGGTTGCTTCTTACCAGATCTGTTCAGATATAAACGGACAATGTATCCCATTTACCAGTGAAATCCAGGTGGCTGGAAATAATCAAGGTTTTCAAGAAGAACAAAAAGAGGCAGAAACCCTTAGGATGCAGCCGTTCGAAAATGAGTTTAAATCTCAGAGTAAAAAGCAGAAGGGGTTTTCTTTCCTTTTATCATTTTTTCTTTTGTCATTTGGTGCAGGACTGGCAGCTTTATTAACGCCATGTGTATTTCCCATGATCCCTATGACGGTTTCATATTTCACAAAATCAAACCGCGATCGCAGGAAAGGGATATTTGAAGCTTTGATGTATGGTGTTTCAATAATTTTGATTTACACCCTTATTGGGACCTTATTTTCAGTTTTATTTGGAGCTGCTTTTGCAAATTTTCTAAGTACCCATTGGATCCCGAATTTATTGTTCTTTGCGGTATTTGTCCTATTCGCTTTATCATTCTTTGGAGTCTTTGAGATTCGACTACCAAATCGCTTGATAAATAAGATGGATGAGAAATCGAACAGAGGGGGAGTGTTTGGTATTTTTTTTATGGCCATAACCTTAGTGCTGGTTGGATTTAGCTGTACAGGTCCCATTGTAGGGACAATTCTTTTAGAAGCTGCTGGAGGTGAAATGCTAAAGCCTTTGATTGGAATGCTTGGGTTTTCACTAGCCTTTGCTTTACCATTCACGTTGTTTGCTATCTTTCCAAACTGGTTAAGATCATTACCAAAAAGTGGAGGTTGGCTTAATACTGTCAAGGTTTCTCTTGGGTTTCTTGAACTTGCCCTGGCATTTAAGTTTCTGAGTATTGTAGATCAGGTATATCACTGGGATCTATTAAGCCGGGATCTCTTTCTTATTTTATGGATAGCTATTTTTTCTTTTCTGGGACTTTATCTTTTAGGGAAGATCACTTTTCCGCATGAAGAGAAAAAAAATTCAGTTTCAGTAGGAAGAATCATAGCTGCCTTAATGGTATTTAGTTTCGTAATATATCTCATACCCGGCCTGTTAGGAGCTCCTTTAAAACCACTGGCGGGCTACTTGCCTCCTATGAGTTCTCAGGAATTTAACCTCATGGAGCTATCTGCAAATACTCCAGTTATGAGTAAAAAGGAGGAGCCTGATGAGGAATGTGGAACTCCTAAATATGGCAACTTACTTGAACTGCCTCATGGATTAGATGGTTACTTTGATTATGAACAGGCTTTAAAATGTGCTAAAAAGAAGAATAAGCCACTTTTCATAGATTTTACAGGGCATGGATGCGTGAATTGTCGTGAAATGGAAGCAAGCGTATGGTCAGATCCAAAGGTTTTAAGGAGGTTAAAGGAAGACTACGTTGTAGTAGCACTTTACGTAGATGAAAAGCAAGAACTTCCAGAGAGCATGTGGTATGTGAGCTCAAACGATAATCGCATAAAAAAGACGATTGGATCTCAAAATCTGGATTTTATGATCCAGAAACTGGATGCCAATGCTCAGCCTTATTATACTCTTCTTGATAACCAAGGAGCATTGCTAAATTCCCCAAAGGCCTATGACCTTAATGTGGATAGATTTGTACAATTTCTAGATGAGGGTTTAAAAAGATTTAAGGATCATCAAAAATCAGATTAGAGATAGATTGAGATCAAGATTTATTGATAATGAATGATGTAAAAAATCCTGTGATTTGAACCAATCAAATCACAGGATAAATAAGAGTTCTGGTAGGTTTTTAGTCAATTCTACTTCCATGTATTTTATTTGGTTTTTCTGGAGTTCCATATAGAACCATCGTATTTTCAGGTACCTTTTCAATAGGAATAATATTTTTTCTTGCTCCTGCCTTATAAATAGATACAAAATAGGTCGAATCAATTTTTTCCAGTAACATTCTTTCCCGACCTTTTTCAAGATCTTTAGATCTGTTAGTTCTTCATTAAACTTTACTTTTAACCGATTATTATTATAGTCAAATTTAAATCTGATATTTTCAATTTCACCAGACGAGAGTTCTGTATTTGTTTGTATTAGTCGCACATTTTCTTCATGGAAAACTAAATCTTTTCCATTCCTAATCCCGTTTCTGGTTAACTTTAATCTATTCTGATTTATAAAACTGATTTCCTTAATAGAACTGGAACCAGATAATGTCTTATCGGGATTTATTTTTATTTCCCGGGCACTATATTCCTTATCAAAGTTATAGTAGATATGGGAATCATTCTTAATCTCCATTATCATATTCGTAGGAATAGAATAGGTATTTCCAAGCTTAATCAAAAGCCATTTTCCTTGCAGATTTTGTCCGCTTAAAAAATTAACTGAAATGAGTAAAGTTATTATAGGTGCTATTTTCATAGTAAGGATCATAGCCTGTATTGCAATTGCCATAATGGGTCGTGCAATCCCGAAACTTCGTCAACGTTTTAAGACCTGCTTCGACTTTCAAGTTAATTATCTTCTATCTAACTGTGCCGCCTGTTATAGGTTAAACGTATTGCCCCAAATTTTTTACTTGTTTTCGAAAACCGCAACAGCTCTCACAGGGGTAACCGGTACCTCCACGAATTTTGAGCGGTAATCCTATAAATCGAAATCTACCCCTTCCTATCAAACTATGAAGATTTATCAAATTTTCGTAGTGAGTAAAATTCATCTCTCCACAAATATGATGGACCTCTCTATTTGATATTCCTGAAACTCCGGGAGACATTGTTTCTACTCCAAATCCAGCTATTTTCTTTTCTCCTAACCATCTTGCACACGAAATTGATATTCCAGGTCCATTTCCCCAGTTCTCTGTGTTAAAGTGTTTTCGGTAATGATCTGTATAAAGTAAAACAGTATCACCTTCTTTTATTTCCAAATTGGCTTTTAAGCAAGCAAGTTCTATTTCCTCAGGTTCAATTAATTCTCTTAGGCTTTTATTTGAAAAATCGAGACATACGCCTTCCGTATAGAACATAGAGAGAGGCATTTTTTCGATGGATTTTCCTTTATGCTGGATCTCCATATGGTTAATGGCATCTACATGAGTTCCTGTATGTTCTCCTAATTCTAATTTATGGACTGCAGGCGTTATAGTTGTAGGGTTTTTAATTCTATTCCATTCTTCATGAGAATTATGAATGGTCATTTTAACCTGAGGAAGGTCTTTATAAACTGGCATACCTTCATATATTTCCTGACTTAAATCTATTATTTCATTCATATTCTAATTTTTATGAAAGTTTTGGTCAATGGTCCCGGTTATAGGCAGTAGGCGGAGTATGGATCTGGACTTGTCAGTATTACTACTTTCTTACTTGGTTTCTAAAATTACACTATTCTTCAATACCCGTAATTTGAGATGAATTGCTCTTGGTAAATGATCTCTACCTCAAATAATCGCTTCAGAAACTGTCAGCATAATATCCTGCTTCTCTTTCTAAAAAATTCGCATAATAATCTGAATTATTCATTTCGATCCAATAAACTATATTATTTGGTATATAGCGTAAATCATAATGTATATACTTATTAATCTCACTAAATAGATTGTTTCTTGAATTAATCCTATTCAGTGGTTTATCTAAAAGAACTTCTAACTGAGAGAAATCATTGTATTGATAAAGATGTATTATTTCATGAGATAAAGTGCTAAAACTATCTTTATTAGGTTCGTACATAACTATATTCCCAGGAAAAGCAATTCCTACTGAATTAGTTTCTACAAATCTATCGGTGTCACTCGAAAATATAAATTCACCTGTTTTTAATGTTTTCTCAAATTCAAATTTTGTTTGAGAAGCAATTCCAATTGTATACACCAATGCAACAGGCATAACTTTATATTGAACTTTAAATTTATTCTCTAAATCAAATTCAATTCTACTAAAACCAATATTTATATGCCATTTTTTCCAAAAATCTTTGTTTAAGGCTGCATTTTCTTTAATGGAAACACCACCAGCATTTATCAATTTTGCAGCCCAATATATTTTCCAATCTTCTTGTCTTTGTGCTAGGCGAATTAGTCTTTTACTTTCAAATGTAATATAACCTCCTAAAGCTCCTTGGGAAGATCCCTTAAGTAAAGTTTTTCCAAATCCTTGATCAGGTTCTTTATTAATTATTGCCCCTATAGTTCCAATTACTGCACCGATACTTATGTTATAAAAGAATTCTTTTGAATCTGAAGTTCTATTTGCTTGAGAATAACATTTTTGATTAAATACTAAAATTAAGAGAACTATTAGAGGGTTAAATTTCATTGATAAAATTTCATTTGAAGTTTTTCCAGAAGCTAAGGTTATTTAAAAGTCGAGGAGTAGGGATGTGGACTTGTTGGATTAACCATTTCTTTCTTGATTAATAAAATTACACTTTTTCTACTATACCCTGATTTTGAGATGAATTGCTCTAAGGTACAGTTAATTCAATTTTAAAAATCTTGCAGCATTGTCATAGAAGATACCTTCCCTTTCTTTATCAGTAAGAAAATCCAGACTATTAAGAAAAGTAATTGATTTTTCAATAGCATATGGCCAAACCATTTGGTCTGACCCAAACATCACTCTGTCTAAATAACCTGCGTGTTTTGCGTTCTTCAGAAATTCTGTTACAGTTCGCTGGGTATTTGGCTCAACCCATAGCATAACAGCTATATCAGTGTATAATTGGGGATAATAAGCCATGAGTCGCAAAGTATGTTCGTGCCATTCTTCCCCACCGTTATGCATCAAATAAATTCTTAGTTTTGGGTATTTTACCAAAACATCTTCAATCAAATAGGGGTCACCCAATTTCAACCTTGCTTTAGGAGCCCATGAATATGTTCCACCTGGGTCGCCTCCACCTGTATGAACGGCAACAGGAATATCATACTTTTCACAAATACGTAAATAGGGCTGCCAAATAGAATCGCTAAGTGTTGTACCACTATAATATGGCCCAACTTCTCCAAAGACTTCAATTTTTTTGTCCTTTACCATTTGCTCAAACTTACTACTGTCCAAGCCATAATCATCGGGAGAAAAAATTAAGATTCCCCTTATTACTCGATTAGCGCTATCCTTTGCGGCCCATTCTTCCACACTTTGAGGATTGCCACTTACCATAGCCTTCACAATATTCCATTTTTTAAATGCTGCAAAAGTCTCGGCCCGATGTGCTTCTGCACTTGCAGAGCCTTTTATTCCATAGTAATCGTTTGTTGGTTCACGCTCACCAAAATCATTTTCTGAATAAGAATGAACGTGCATGTCAATAATTTTAGTCTGAGAGAATGCAAGCGACAACTGTAATGAGAAAGCAAGTACGACAAGAATGGTCCTATTCATAATACGCTGTTTTTAATTGTGCCTAACGGTTGCGGTTATTGCAATTTGCAAGAGTAGGGACGCGGACTTGTCTGCTTAACCATTTTCCATCTTAATATCTAAATTTACGCTTTTTCTGCAATACCCGTTATTTGCGATGTATCGTTGTTCTCTGTAGATCTTCAATCACATTCTAAGCTTATTTTTATAAGACCATAATCGGGTGCAGAAATCCATACTGTATCTCCGTCAACTTCTATATCACTAATGTATAAATTAGGAAAATTTTCAATTTCATTGGATAGTACAAACCATTTCTCTCCATTGTAAACAGATAATTCATGTTCTAAATTAAATGTTGGTGCATCCACAGAGGTGGCGACCCAAAGATTCCCATTACAATCAAACTCCATAGCGGTAACTCTGTTTGTTGTTCCGCCTGAGTTTGCGGGATTATGGTCAATGAATTCGTCGTTCATTAAAATTTGTATTCCTCCATGAAGATCTACACCATTCAAATAGACAGCAGCATCAGTACCCGCCCATATATTACCTTCTTCATCATGTTTTATGGTTGTTATCCAATTATAATTTAAATTAGAATTATCTGTATTATAGACCTTTTCCTGCCCATCAGTACTTTTTTTCCAGATTCCACCTACACCATTTGCCATTCCGTGTGCAGTCCAGACTGTTCCATCTTCGGTAATATGAACATCTTTTACAATTCCATTAGGAATATCACTATTGTCAGGAGTATATAGATGCCAATTATTTTCTGTTTGATCAAATTTCATAAGACCGCCCTCCTCAGAATTGCCGTTTGCAAACCATACATTGTTAGCTTTGTCTAGAGCAATACAGAGAGCATGGTCCAGGATCATATCTGAGTTAGTTGAATTATATACAGTTAAATCTTCCTTGTATTTAAATAAACCATTTCCGGTTCCTCCCCAAACAAATCCGTCATTATCTGAATCTATAGCATAGATTATGTCATCAGGTATTGTAGAGTTTTCCGTTGTCAATTGAGTTACATTATCACCTTCAATTTTTATCAACCCATTACCGAAAGTACCTACCCAAAGTACTTTGTCTTCATCAATGTGAAGCCGAAAAGCCTTATCGATATTTACTCCTTCAATTTCTGTAATCAGCTCCCATGAGGTTAGACCTAATGGATGATTTATTTCCGTAGAGTTATCTTCTTTAGAACAACTATTTAATACCAAAAGAGATGATATTAAGAACAGGTATATAAGTTTCAATTTATTCATTTTTTAATTTATATAGAACGGTCTCGATTATCGCAAGTTGGCGGAATAGGTGACGCAGATTTGTTGTAGTGCGTTTTTATATTTCAATTTCTGCCAAAAATATAAGTTCATCAGTTTCTGCATTTTCTGATTCCACGTTTTGGTTATTATAAGTCAGTTGAGTCGGAATAAAATAAGATATTTCACAAGGAAGTTCAGCGAACCTTGCATCAAAGTCCAAAATGATCGAAGCCGAGTTTTCAAAAATATTGTGTATTCAAATTTTGGTTGGTTAGGAATAAACAGAAAAAGAGTATTATCGTACTTTCTAATGTCCGCATCGGGTTCTGCAAACTCATTAGGCGGAATATATCGAAAGCCTGGATTTGAAAAGTCTCCTTCAACAGTTATATTTTCAGGGTCAATTGTTCCATTTTCAATTAAATTATCACCATTTTCATCAACTAATCTAATATACAATTCAAGAATTGCTGGGTCAAAAATTGAGCAGTCAATTCCGTCATCATCATTGTTAGAACAGCTTGAAATTAAAATTCCTATCAGTAAAATAGTAAGTCTTTTTTTCATAGCTTTCCTTTTATAGAAGATTCAATTTTTCCTAAAAGGTTGCTTTAAAATATTGATAAAAATATTAGCAGCATATTTCATTCGTATTCTTCGCGTCTTAGAACTTTCTACGTTATGATTTGTTGGATTAAGTTATTGAACCGAGATTTTTTGTTTAAAATGCACTACAACAGTCGCGGTTATCGCCAGTTGGCGGAGTAGGGGATGAGGTCGCGATGCTTCGGGAGTCGGCTTGGTATTGGTTTGTTGGTCGAGTTAATTGTTTTCGTTCTAACGCTGCCGTCTATTGACGGTTAACTGTTATTGGCTGTAGTATTTTATTCGATGCTAAATTTTTCCTTGCTATTGAAATACCTCAAATTCTTTAGAACTTTCCTTTACAAATTGGCTGAATAACTTGTAATGTTCGTTATCTGGAGCATGAATATGATATGAATATTCAACTCCATTTTTATTTCTCATAGTGACTTCAAATTGAATTGCATCAAGAACAACTCGATTTTTATTCCTTTTAATTTCTGAAAGGATATCTTCTTTTGATTGAATAATTGAATCGCTAATTTTAATAATTGAATCATCTACTGAGTAATTAAAACATTCTTTTGTAAAGATTTTTGAATTATCGTATAAATTCATTAATTCCTTCATATCAGATGCTTTACGATCCTTTTTATTACGCAATTCTTCTATTTTTTCCTTATCAGCTTTACTAAACTTTTCCTTCCCAGTATATTCTGAAAAACAGATTTTAGTATTTTGACTATTTCTATAAATATTAAAAATATATTCAAATTCAGGCATATTTCCACTCACCTTCAATTTTAACTGGTAATCCTTTTGAGCAATACAATTTATGCTTGTCAAGAGGAATATAAGAATAAAGACCTTGTACATATCTACCACTTTATGAATTATTACAGCTAACGGTCCCGATTATCGCCAATTGGTGGATTAGGTGACACGGATTTGTCGGCTTAGGATTAGTTTATTGGTCGAGTTAATTGTTTTCGTTCTAACGCTGCCGTCTATTGGGGATGAACTGTTGTTGGAAATAGTTATGATTTACTAAACTCAATATTACCGCTTTCCAACACTATTTTTGAATTTTGCTTTTTAAAATCTAAGTACCTTATTGTGTCAGAAACAATATGCGGTTGTTCAGGAATTTGAATAATTTCTATTTCTTGACTTTTATTCAATTTCTGAGTAAAAGTAAAAGGTTCGTAAAAAACATTGATAATCTTAATTTTCTCAAACTGATCACTTCTTTCTTTATTTATTATCAAATCTTCATCAGGAGAATAATAATTTTTGTTTTTATAATCTTGTGATGCAAGAAGAACCATTGCTCCATATTGTTTATTTCCAGTTTCATCCTTAATTACAAACCTCAAATTAATAGAATCTTTACTTTTTTCAGGTATATCTACTTTACTAATTTGAGTTTTTGGAATGGTAGGTTCTGAATTGAAAACTAGTTTTATTTTTTTGTTTCCCACTTCATATTTCCCACTTCCTTTTATATAGGTTCCAAGATCACCAACAGTTTCATATTCAAAGGTTTGATTTTCTTTGAAATAATAACAACTTGAATCAAATCCTCCGTTGAAACTGCTACAATAATTTCCAATTATATCCTTTTGGGTATTACATCCATAAATTAGAACCGCTAATATGACGGGAATTATCTTTCTCATAATTATTATTACCAACAGTCTCGGTTATCGCCAAATGGCGGAGTAGGGGACGCGGTTCTGATGCTTCGGGAGTCGGCTTAGTATTGGTTTGTTGGTCAATATAATTATTTTTTTCTAACGTTCCCGTCTATCGACAATGAACGGGTGTTATGTGCTGTGTTTTTCCTGTAATTTATTGAGATGTATTTTCTACAACCGCTTTGCGATATTTCCTTCCCCAGTCGCTCATCGCATCCACGACGTTGCCAAGGCTTTTTCCATAAGGAGTTAGTTCATATTCCACAGCGATAGGCATAGTGTCCAAAACTTTTCGTTCAATGAGATTATTTGCTTCAAGATCTTTGAGTTCTTGAGATAACATTTTTGGTGAGATCCCATCAATATGTCGCACAAGCTCCATAAACCTGAATTTCCCGGTATTATACAATGCGGCAATAATTACAGTTTTCCATTTTCCACTCATCAAATCCTGAGTATCCTTCACTCCCTTTACATACAGCTGGCAGGGTTTTGAGATGTTAGACTTATCATTTTTCATAATAACAAATTTATAAAAACTAATCACTAAAATTAAAGCTAGTTACTAATTGGTAAGTAGTTACCAAAAGGTAAGAGTGGCCAGTTAAGTAACTGTAATATCTAACTTTGCGATAGAATTATAAAATTAAAATGCAATGAAAAAAGTAGTAGTTATTGGTGCCACAGGTTTTGTTGGCAGTCAGCTTATTAACGAATTAGTAAGAAGAAATTTTGAGGTAACTGGCATTTCAAGAAATAAACAACAGTCAGATAGAGATAATCTGTCTTATGCTGGCGTAAATATTAATGAGGTTGAAAATTTGGCAACTGTAATAAAAGGTTCTGATGTAGTTATTAGCGCATTTAGTCCTGCCGCTGATCAGCCAAATTTGATCGAGGATTTCCTAAAAGGGTCGAAGGCCATTCAGCAGGCCGTTAAACAATCTGGAGTTAGAAAATTGATCATTATTGGAGGAGCAGGAAGTTTACTTAATGATGAGGGTAGGCAAATTGTTGACACCTTGCCGCAGGATCTAACATTTATTCCGAAGGCAAAAGCGGCGCGAGATTACTTCGAAATTATCAAAAAAGAAGAAGACCTTGACTAGGTTTATTTTAGTCCGGCACTGGAGATGAATCCGGAAATTTCAACTGGAAGAACCGGGAATTATCGCTTAGGTACTAATCAACCTGTCTTCGACGATGCCGGAAATAATAGAATATCTGTAGAAGATGTGGCCGTGGTGATCGCTGATGAAGTAGAACACCCGAAACATCACCAGCAACAATTTACTGCCGGATATTAAAAATTCAGTAATACTAAATTAAATATGCTATGAAAACTGAAAATTTTAACCTGATATATATTTGGGATGGCTATTGCGGTTGGTGCTTTGGTTTTTCAAAAGAGCTGACTAAGTTTGTTAAAAACCATCCGGAACTGCCAGTTACTGTTTTGCCGGGTGGTTTATTTACGGGGGATAAAACGCTGACTATTTCCCATTATTCTCACATCCTCGGAGCAAATCAGCGTATTACTCAATTAACAGGAGTTGAATTTGGTGAGCCGTACAACAGGCTTTTGGAAGAAGGCAGCTTTGTGTTGAACTCTGAAGATGCAGCAAGAGGTTTTGTGGCGTTAAGGCATTTTACTCCAACTAAACAATATGATATAGCCAATGCGATGATGAAGTTATTTTATCAAGAAGGAAAAAGCTTAAGTAAACCTGAAACATTCGGAGAAATCGCACAAAATTTTGGTCTGGATGCTCAAGATGTCATGGAGTATTATTCTACAGATAAAGCTTTAGAAGTCGCGAAGGAACTATTTAATATAGTTCAGGAAACAGGGATAAATAGCTATCCCACGTTGTTGCTACAAAATGGCAAAGACATGATTAAAATTGATGGTGGTGTTGCAACTTTAGAGAAAATAGAGCATAATCTAGAGCATGCAAAAGGTGCTTTAGCTTCTCAATCCTAAAGACCGGCTAATTTATTTGGCACATGCATTCTATAAAAAATTAGGGATATCTTTTATCCCTATTTTTTGTTCCATTTCAACCTGGACTTATTTGAGTTTCTAAAATTTAGTACAAGAATTTTGCCTTCTAAAAGAATAGATCAATATCTCTCATCAAAGAAATTTAATTAAACAAATAGATCCATATGGTTCGGGATAATCGAAAATTAAAGGTGCTGGTTAGAAATGCAATGAATACAACAATTAGAAAAACGTATAAAGGGGAAAGATCTATCATTACCCAAAATAAGACAAGGCATGCAATCATTTCCGTAACTGCAAGAGCGTAGCTTACAAACATGGCGCCGAAAAAGAAGCCTGTTTCTTTTTCAAATTTTAGATTGCAATTAGGACATCTTTCATTCATTTTTGGTATACGAAAAAGAAAAATATTGCCTTTGCTTTTAAAAATATCCCCCTTTTGACAATTAGGACATTTTCCCTTAAAAATTCCAAGAATCTTGTTCATTTCATTTATGATTTGAACTGCAAAATTAAAACAGGTTAGCATTTAAATACATACAAAATATACCCTCGTTTTTGTACTTTTAGGACATCGCTATGAAAACACCCGTTCTTAATATAGATCAGTTCAAGAACTCTGAACTTACAGATAAAGTCTATGTTAATATATTTTCAGATCACCTGAAAAATAACAAAGGCTTGATTAGTAGACCTCATAGTCATAATTTCTATTTATGTGTATTCTTTACCAAAGGTGCCGGAACTCACGAAATAGATTTTAATAGCTATGAAATAAAGCCTGGCAAAGTATTCTTCTTAAAACCTGGTCAAACGCATTTCTGGAAGTTTGATACATCTCCTGAAGGATATATCTTTTTTCATTCCAAAGAATTTTACGAGATGTATTCTCTTATGCATAGATTAAGTGTTTTTCCATTTTATTATTCTCATCAGAATGTTCCGATTTTGGATATTGGCATAAAGCCTGAAATAGAGTTGGTCTTTCAGCACCTTTATGAAGAATATTCCAGTACTAAACTTCTAAGAGAATTGAAGATTTTGAGCTGCATCAATGATATTTATATCAGTTTAACCAGGCGCTACACCTCAGACATTAATTTTACTAATTATTCAAACTCGGGATATTTTAGAATTCTCGAAAAGTTAGAAAATGCGATCAATTCAGATTTTGAAAAAGAAAAACTGCCGAAGTATTATGCCAGTTTATTGAATATTACTCCTAAGCATTTGAATCGTGTTGTAAAGGAATCACTTGATAAAACCACTTCCGAACTAATTTCTGAAAGGGTTATTCTGGAAGCTAAGAGATTAATTGTGCAATCAAATGATTCCTTATCCGGAATTGCTGAAGATTTGGGATTTTCCGATTATGCTTATTTCTCAAGATATTTTAAATCGAAAACCGGCACATCACCCTTAGAATTTAAAAATATCTATAAAAGATAATTTGAAAATTTCAATTTGGTTAATTGAAGAAGTTTTAAAAAATTGAATACAATAGTTTCAGTCATCGCCAGTTCACGGAATAAAGTACACGGCGTCGTAGGCTTTAGGTAATGTTAGTTAGTTTCTTACTAACGGTGCTGCTTCATAGTGATTAACCATTGTTGTGAGTTGTTATATCACTTTAAAACCACAAAGAAATCTCTAAGGCCAGATAAAATACTCTGAACTGCATATGATGCTAAAATTAGTCCCATTATTTTACTGACTACAGTAATTCCATATTCACCAACCCTTTCTTTCACTTTGTTTGCGACAAGTAATAATAAACATGTAACTGCAATTACAATAAATACTAGAAATGTTGTGATAGCTTGTTGTTGTATTGTGTATAAATTATTATCTGTCATTAAAACAACAGCCATAATCGCCCCTGGGGATGCTATTGATGGAATCGCAACAGGAAAAATGGTTACGTGTTTATAATCCTTAATTAAATGCTTTTCTGATTCTGGTTTGCCATCCCCAAATATCATAGTTAGAGCAAACAAGAATAGGATTACTCCGCCTGATATCTGGAAGGCATCCAAAGAAACCTCCATTCCATCCAAGACTATTTGTCCAACTACGATAAATAATAAAAGGATCAAAAATGCAATTACAGATGCTCTAACTGCTACTCGTTTTCTATAGGTTTTATCTAATTGTTTAGTTGCTTCTAAATATACTGGTACAGAGCCTAATGGATCGATAACAGCAATTAAAAAAAGAATAGTAGTTACAATTTCGTTCATCTATTATTTTTTGAATTACTAAACTTAAAACATTTTAATAATCTAAAAAGTATAGAAGTTGAAATCTTAATAAAAAAATGCACACTACGGTCTCGGTAATCGCCAGTTGGCGGAGTAGGTGATCCGGGTTTGTCGGCTTAGTATTGGTTCGTTGGTTGAGTTATTTATTTTCTTATTAGCGGTGCTGCTTATTAGCAATGAACAGATGTTGATTGCAGTGTTACTGACCTATGAATTAGAACTTGTCCTTAAAATTTTTTCCAGTTTTTTACCTTTTGCCAATTCATCGACCAATTTGTCTAGATATCTGACCTTTTTAGTTAAAGGTGTTTCAATATCTTCAATTCTATATCCGCAAATCATACCCTTAATCAAATGAGCATTTTCATTTAATTTAGCATTGTCAAAGAATTTTTCAAAAGTTACTTTTTTATCGATCTGATCTTGTATCTGCTTTTTATCATATCCTGTTAACCATTCAATTGCAGTAATTAATTCCTTTTCTGTTCTACCTTTTTTCTCAATTTTTGTCACATAGTGTGGATAAACGGATGCAAAAGTCATTTTTGCAATTCTATTATCATGTTCTGGTGTTGTATTCACATTCAATATTTTAAAAACTAATTATTTTCAATTTAATTTTTTCGAACATTGCAACCTAAGATCTCGGCTATCGCCAGTTGGCGCAGAAAGGGACGCGGATTTGTCGGCTTAATTATTTTCTTTTTTGGTTATTAAAATTACACTTTTTCCAAAAATACCTGTAATTCGAGATGAACCGCTGTTGGCAACTGGCTTTTTCCTAAAATGCGATTACGTATGATGTTATCGATTTTATTTTCGCACCTTTTGCTCCTTTAAATTTGTAAAAGTCTGAGAAGGCATATTTTTTTCCGTTTTTCATTTTCATAATTCCGTTTGTTGCTCCTTCTTTTCCGTGCGATAAGATTTGGTCAATTATCAATTCTGTCGCCTTTTCGGATTTCATTATTTCCAACTCCTCTTTAAATTTTTCTTTTCCCTCAATTTTTTTATTCCCAATTATATTCCAAACAATTTCATCTGTCACACTTTCCGTAATAAATTCCACGTTTCCCTTTGCAAAGGCAATATTAAATTCTTTTAGAAACTCCATTTTCGGTGAGTTTCCACAATTAGGACTAGAAATAACTTTTGTCATTTTACAGAATTTTTAATTTCAGCACAATTTTTTTCTTGTTGCTAACGGCGGTCTAGGTTATCGCCAGTTGGCGGAGAAAGGGACACGGATTTGCCGGCTTAGCATTAGTTACTAAAGTTAATTATTTTCTTTCTAACGCTACTGTCTGTTGACGATGAACCGTCTTAAGTTTAATTTCTCTAAATTTTGATGTTATAACCAGAAAGAACAAAAGAGAGGAATAAGATTACATGAACCGTGGGAACTAGAGATTCCGTCAACAATGATAATCCCCTCTCTTTTCTACTTTAATTTCGTTTAGTTCTGTGAGACCTGGATCTCGTTTTAAAGTCGATGAAAACCAAAGTAGCTGTTCTTTCCAATCATTCTTATATGAATAAAATTAAACATTTTTACGGAGTAGACATTAGTAAATCGTTCTTTGATGTAATTGATCAGGATGGAAAGCATGATCAGTTCTCTAATGATGTAAAAGGCTTTAAATGCTTGCTGAAGTTTATTAAGAAAGACAGTTTGGTAGTTATGGAAGCCACTGGTTATTATCATTACAGATTAGCTCAGTATCTGTATGAGAAAGGTATAACGGTGTCGGTTGTGAATCCACTTTCGGTGAAGCGTTTTATTCAGATGAAGCTCTCCAAGGTCAAGACCGATAAAAGTGATGCCAGAGCGATCTGTGAATATGCCCAAGCCAATAAAGTTCCTTTATATACGGCTAGAAATTCTGTTCAGGCAGAATGTTTGCAGCTTCTGAGTCTTCAGGATCTTTACCTAAAACAACGCACTGCTGTGAAGAACAAGATCCATGGAGAGAAAGCCCTGGGAATCCCCTCAAAGACTGTAAGTAGATCGCTTACCCGAATGCTGAAGCAATTAGAGAAGGAATTAACCCAGCTGGAATCAAAGTTGGAATCATTAGTCAGCGAAACTCAAAAGGATCAACTGGAGCAGTTAACCAGCATTCCAGGAATGGGAAAGAAGACGGCGATGCTATTGATTGTAATTACTGATGGATTTAGCAGTTTTGAGAATGCGCGGCAACTTTGTTGTTATAGTGGGCTAACACCAACGATCAGACAATCCGGAACCAGTGTAAGAGGGCGTAGCCGAATCAGCAAAGTAGGGAACCGGAAACTGCGAAACCTGCTATTCCTCTGTAGCTTTACCGCTTGTAAACATAACAAGGCCTGCAGCGAACTTTATGAACGCATTGTGGAACAAGGAAAGAGTAAGAAACTGGCACTGATTGCCGTGTGTAACAAGCTACTAAAACAGGCTTTTGCCATAGCCAAATCAGGAACTTATTACCAGGAAAATTATATGTCGAAATTAGCTTAGAAGTACTTGGATTTTACCTTAGTTCTTTGTTAGCATGCGTTTTTATTTGTTCAAATTCTCGTAGTAAGTTCCGGTTGGATCAAGACCGAAATGTTCGAAAATTTCTTTTTTAGGTTTTTTATTTTTTGGGTTTCTTAAATCAGATTCTATGTTATAGTGATTGGATTCCCAATACGGATCATTAGAGTTTAATCTAATGGAATTTTCAAGTATTTCTTTTGAAATGTTCAGGTCATATCCAATACTCTCCATTCTAAAAGGATAAATATTTAAGAGATTGTTACCTTCTTCCTTATTGCTTTCTGATTTTTCCCTGGTCAGATATTTATTAAATTTTTTAATACTTGTTTCCTTGTAAATCATTCCATATTGAAGATATACTTTGTCAAAATTGTCAAAATGAATACTCTTTGAATAGGAAATGGGAAAATCGTATTCTGATTTTTCTAATTCTTGATTTTCAAGGACTTCAAAATCCCCATAGAAAAGGGAGTTATCCATTATGTATTGAGAAGGAAAAGCTTCTGATTTCTTTATTTTATCAATGTCAACTTCTTTAGTAGAACTAATAGTATGATAAACTTTTATGACTAACGGCTGAGCCATTAAATTCATTATACCATAATTTTTATTTGATTTGAATTTTTGATCTTTTCTTAGTGTTCTTAAATCATAAATCAAACGTCCGAATCCGTAATTTCTTCTGTCAACTTTGAATCTGAAAAAATCTCCATTTTCCAGTTTTACTCGTTTTCTTTTTTTGTTAGAAAAATCTTGAATTTGCTTTAAATCTTCATTCGATGAGTTCGCTATCCATTCTTCCAACCATACTTTTAGATCTTCAATATTTTTAAACTTAATTTCTTCAAAACGGGTTGAGTAAAAAGTGTTTTGAGTTGAGTGGTTTCCAATGGTGATGCCATTTGGATCAAAACTAAAATATACTCCTATTGGTGTTTTTGTTTCTAAAGTTGCTGAAGTTAGTTTTTTAGGTTTTCCTCTATTTGTCTTTGGAAGAAGCAACTTTTTATCATTGGTTTCTTCAAAATATTGAGTTTCTGAATATTTTATGTCAGATGATATGATTTGCTTTCTAATAATATTTTTATCAAAGTACAAGATTGAGTCTGGCCTGTAGCTATCACCTTTTAGGATTACTTTCTCCCAATCTTTTGAGACAAGTTCTAATCCTAAATATTTCCTTTGGTCATTGTTTAATTCAAATTGCATATCACTTTATAAAAATGGATGCTAACGGTTTGCGGTTATCGCAAGTTGCGGGAGTAGGGACGCGGACTTGTCGGCTTAACCATTTTCTCTCCTGGTTTCTAAAATTACATTTTTTCCATTAATACCCGGAATTTGAGATGAACCGCTGTTGTACACCGTTTTTTTGTTATAAATAATCTTCAATTAGTTTAATTTCTTTTACGATTTTATGATTGTCAGGTAAACAATTCAAGAGTTCCGTTGGTCTAGCTAAATGCTCATTTTTGGGTGTCTGTTTATACCATTTAAGTACTTTTTCAAAAAATACAATTCCCGAAGATTCGTTCCCTAATTTGTAAGTACAATAACCAATTTGTTCTAAAAGTTTTACATATCTCCATAACTGAAATTTTTTCAAAGCTTTAGAATCTACTTTTAAATAAACTTCGAGTGCTTTTTCCAACTTTCCAATATCTTGATAAATATGTCCTAAATATAATTGAGCTAAAAAATTGGTTTTATCTTTTTCAATTGATTTAGTAAAATTTTCAATTATTCGATTTGAATATTTTTTCCAATCATTACTTTCATAATCTAGTAAACCTAATATTTGATAATTTTCAGAATTTAGTTCTTCTTTATTATTTAAAAGTTTCTCTCGAATATTTTTTCTTATTTGCTCTTTTTCAAATTCTTCAGAAATAACAAACGAATCATATTCTTCTAAAATTTCATTATCAAATTCGGTTCTCATTCGGAATTTTTTTTATGAAAAATGTGTACAACGGTTCGTGGTTATCGCCAGTTGGCGGAGTGCGGGACGCGGATTTGTCGGCTTAGTATTGGTTTGTTGGTCAAGTTAATTATTTTTTTCCTAACGCTGCCGGCTATTGGCGATGAACCGTTGTTACCTGCTGGCTCTTATCTTTTTAATACTTGCAAAAAGTAATGATTTAATAATCCTTTTCCTTGATATTCTGATTTTATTGATGTTTGAGCTTTTTTGCTAATTTCAACGTACTCTTTATCATTTAAATCACCTGTCTGAGAACCCAGAAATGCCATTTTATAAATTAAATTCTCAGGTTCTGATTTTGTAGCTAATTTTAGCATTTCTATACTCTTCTTTTCTAAATCTTCATATTCTCCAAATTGATATGGAAAAATAGAAATAGTATATCCTGCAATGAAATTGAATTCAGGTAAGTTTGAAAATTTTCTGAGTCCAATATTTAATTGCTTTTCTAACTCTTTATTTAAATCAATTTTTTTAGTGAATTGTTTATTTGAGACTTCTAACATACTCCAGAGAAAGAAATAGTAAAATTTCCACGTTTTAAAATCTTCTGGATTTTCTAAGATCAATTTTTGATAGGCTGTAAAAGCTTCATTGTATTTTTCCTTCGATTCTAATTCAAATATTTTATTTAGCTTTTCTTTCATTACGAATTTTTCTGGAGCTTGCAGGTAACGGTTACGGTTATCGCAAGTTGCGGGAGTAGGGATGCGGACTTGTCGGATTAACTGTTTTCTTTCTTGGTTTCTAAAATTACACTTTTTCGACCTAAACCCGTTATTTGCGATGAACCGATGTTAGGCACCGTTTAATTGTTCTAGTTATTTATAGATTCATCAACCTCTTCTTTCAATTTTTTCTTTTGAGTTCTTTCAATTGTTTTAAAAGTCAGAAACAAAATATCATCTAGAGGTAAAAAATTTGAGTTTGGAGCAGTATACTTTTTGTAAGTATAAGTTTTTTCTCTGAATCGAAATACAGCAATTTCTTTTTTGAAAACTCTTTCTCTTAAAAGTTGAACTTCTAAAGGGACATTATATTTTTCTAGATTTGCGTTAATGTGTATTAGTTCCTCATCAATACTTTCTAATTCTCTCAAAGTTTCTTTTGCTTTCCTTATTAGGTCATCTCTTCTTAGTTCTAAAGCAATTTTTTCGCTATTGTAGCGAATATTCTTCTCTAAGTTTTTGTATTCGTTTTTTAAAATCTCAAGTTGTTCTTCGGTAGATTTAGTTTTATCTAACAAATCTTTTATATCAGCAATTTTGGATAATTCTGACAATTTTTGGTTTACGTTTCTTTTTCTATAAGAGGCAGCATATTGGAAAAGCGAAATTGAAATCGGCATGAATATGGCAGTTCCTAATCCAAATAATAATAAATAAGCATTGTCATTTTTAGCTAAAAAGAAAAACCAAATTGATAATCCGATTAATATTAAACCTATAAGAATCGGAATGAAGACTTGAATAAATTTTTTCATTGTTTTTAAATGGTGCCTAACGTGTTATATCCACAGCAATATACATTTTTATTCGAGTATGTTCCGGGATAAGCGCAGGTTTGGGTCTGCATTAGAACGCTCCATGAGTTCCTTTATGCTTACATCTAACGGACTCTTGATCCGCGAAAGATCCTTCTGCGTCACATGCGTGTATATCATGGTGGTCTCGGGCCTGGAATGCCCCAGTAATTCCTGAATATACCTGAGATCGATCCCGTTTTCCAGCATGTGAGTGGCATAGCTGTGCCTTAAAGTATGCGGTGTAACCCTTTTCTTTATCCTGGCTCTGCGACAGGAATCTTTCAGAAAACTTCGCACCGCAGAAGATGAATATTGCTGGTCATTCTGGCCTTCAGCAAAATACTTTTTCGGCATATAAGTCTGCAGGTAATTATAAAATAAAGGCAGAATAGTTTCTGCTAACATCACATACCTGTCCTTTCTGCCCTTAGCCTGCCTTATAAGAATTTGCCGGCGGTCTACATCTATATCGCGAAGTTGTAAATTCAGCAACTCGCCAATCCTGAGACCAGAAGAATAAATAAGCGCCAGGATACAGCGATGCTTTATATTTCGGGTTGCCCTAAGCAGGTCAAAAACCTCTTCTTTGCTTAGAACACCGGGAAGGAATTTGCTTTTATCAGGCCTTTTTAGATGTGCTGTATCTATGGCTTCTTGCTCTGTAAGTTCAAAATAATGCTTGAGTGCGCTAATACACTGCCTGTGGGTACTTATCGAATAATCTTTTAAAGCGATCTCATTTTCAACAAAACGATCTACATCGGCCAGGGTATAATTCCTTTTGAACCGATGGTATTTAAGGAACTTTTCAGTGAAGTATGTATAGGTTTCAATGGTACTTTCACTATAGCGCTGCCCATACAGATACTTTTTGAAATCCTGAATTTCCGGTCTCTCGGTTTCGACTGTAAAAAGTTTGGTCTCGTCTTCAGGTAACCTTAAAATATCAAGGTTAGAATAATCTACAAAAAAGCCCTGGCCGTTTAAATGTTTAAAAAGCCTATCCAGATTTTGTTTACTCGCCTTAATATAAAATGTTCCAAAGATATTGCTCCAGGATACTCCTTCCAGCTTTTTTAAATGATCTATCATTGCCCGGTCATACCCAAACCCAATTCCTATCTGTGCACTATTCAAATGCACAAAGTCCTCTAAAACTATCTTCTCCATCGGTTTAAAATAAGAATTAAATATAGCTGAAAAACAGACTCCTAGGTCTGGACAAAACGATATATTTAGTTTTATTTAAAATTTTAACTAATTGATTGTCAGTGTTTTTATTGGTCTGATTAAAACTGATGGAATAACCTGGGTTCAAGTGATTATTTAAGATATTCTATATCTATATTCTCGTGTAGTTTATGTAAAACGATCTTTTCAATTTCATTACCGGGATGGTAAATGCTCAGGCTGTAATTAGAATGCAGGTCGGCGGGATCTGCACTGGTTTCAGGAAATGATATATATCCTTTTAAAATACTCCTGCTCTTATTTAATTCCTGAATATCCATATGTTTGGGAGTCAGTTCTACTTTATTTCCCCAGAAAGGTAAAAAGCCATCCAGCTTGAAGGTCGTGATTGTAAAACCCTTTTTTCCGTCAATATGAGGTTCGATTTTGATTGCTCTTTTCTCATTCTTTTCTTCGGAAATATCCTTTTCTTTATAATGCTGCAAATGTTTAGATGACCTGAAATAAACATCTGAAATATCGAAAACAGATAAATTGTTTCCCGGCTCTTCTATTTTGATACCTGCCGTTTCGAACATGGAGAACAGCACCTTTACTTCTTCTTTTCCCAGGTATCCATCTGCATAGGCCATTTCATGTAGCATGATTCCGAGGGAATGTTTTTTAGGTTCGCTGAGACCTTCCAGGATTAAATTTGCCTGGTGCATTTGAAATTTCCTGGCTTCCTCAACAAATTCAGAATCGAACTTGAGTAATTTCATTAACTGGCCCAGGTAGACCATTTCACCTTTTGCAACCTTTTCATCTGCCAGGATTACTTTATCTATCGCCTTCACAATTGCAAGTTTTTCCGCCAGATTGAATTCCATTTTCGAAAGCTTTTAAATTAATGCATGCATCCACGGATATAATATGCCTAATCATAATTTCCGGGTCATAATTTAAATATACTGAAAATCAGTACATTGCCATATTTATGAAGAATTTTATTTTTACCAGGTTTCGATCTGTTAATCCTAATGCATAAAAAAAGATCTGAAGTCAAAAAAGACTCCAGATCTTAAATTCAGTTTATTTAAAATAAGGTTATGCGAGCATTACCGCTTTCACATTAACGAATTCATGTAGACCGAAGGTTCCGTGTTCTCTACCATAACCAGAATCTTTTACTCCTCCAAAAGGCATATTTGGTTTAGCCAGGCCAAAGGAGTTAATAAATACCATTCCGGTATCAAAATGATTTTTCGCCAGTTCCTTAGCTCTTTCTTCATCTTTAGAGAAGATACCTCCACCAAGTCCAAATCTACTGTCATTGGCAATGCGCATGGCATCCTCGTCATCTTTAGCCTTGATCAGAGAAGCTACAGGTCCAAAAAGCTCATCGTCATAAGCCGGCATTCCTGGCTTTAGGTCACCCAGAACTGTGGCTGGATAATAATATCCGTCACCCTCTGGCATCTTACCACCACAAAGGATCTTTGCTCCTTTTTTAACGCTTTCTTCTACCTGTTCATGTAATTCATCCCTAAGATCTTTTCTAGCCATAGGTCCTATATCGCTATCATCTTTCGTAGGATCTCCGGCTTTTATATTAGACATCTGTTTTACAAAAGCATCTTTGAATTTATCGTAAACCTTATCTACCACTACAAATCTTTTTGCAGCTACACAGGTTTCTCCATTGTTATATAATCTTCCTTTAACACAGGTTTCAACCGCCAGTTCTATGTCGGCATCTTCCAGAACCAGGTAGGCGTCATTACTACCCAATTCGAGCACAGTTTTCTTAAGTGCTTCTCCGGCTTTCTTACCAATAATTTTCCCGGCACCTGGGCTACCAGTTAAAGTAACTCCGCGTACAAGGTCATTTTCTATAATTGCATCACTTTGATCGTGAGAAATAAGCAATACCTTAAAAAGGTTTTCGGGTAACCCGGCCTCGAGGTAGATCTTTTCTAGCATTAATGCACTTCCTGTAACATTTTCAGCATGTTTAAGTAACACACCATTTCCAGCCATTAAATTGGCAATAGAATATCTCACTACCTGGTAGCTTGGAAAATTCCACGGCTGAATCCCATAAATTACTCCAAGCGGAGAATAAGTAATAAAGCCTTTTCCTCCTTCGGGTAGTTCTCTTTCCTCATCCTTTAGACTATCCGGGCCGTTCGCTGCGGTGTAATCGCAAATGCCGCTACAAAGTTCCACTTCCTGTTTTCCCTGGTTAACCAGTTTCCCCATTTCCTGGGTCATGAGTTCTGCCAGGTCGTCTTTATATTCATCGAGCTTTTTACCAATATTCTTAATGATCTTTGCTCGTTCTTCAGCCGGTTTGGTTTTCCACTCTAAAAATGCTTTATGGCAATCTTCAATGGCCTTGTTCATTTCCTTGTCGGTCATTTGATCATATTCCTTGATCGCTTTACCGGTAGCAGGATTAATGGTTTTTAGCTTTTTTTCGTCAGACATAATTTTTCTTTTTTTAGCAATAATTTGAATAGGAAAGTTAACCAGAAAAGAAACCTTCTTGTAATAAGGCCTTGTTAAGATAGCTTCAGATTGAAGCCCGTTTCACTAAAGTTTTAATAAAATTTGAAGGATTTTCTCTGGCCGGGAATTTCTTCTGATCCTTTTATCAGGATTTCATTTTCAAATCTGGGCTAAACTGAAGTAAAGATTAAAACACGGTAATGATAGAGATCAATGAATTTTCAGCATTTTTTGAATTTGCGTTTTTGTAAATGCTAGCCATCCAGATAATACTTTGCCTTATATGTTTTTATTGCCTAGATCTTTTGAATGGCAAGCTCAATTTAATGCTGTCTTAAATTTAGCCACGATAGGTCTTAGTTCCTATTAATCTAGTAGATATCCTTATCTATGACCTACCATTCCGCTAGGGTTAATTCTTAATAATTCTTCCTAATTTTACTCTCAAACCTCAATTATATGCGTAAAGAACTGGAAGAAGCTTATGGTTTTCTTTTTGAAAAAGAGCTTCTGGACGAGATAGTAGAGTACGGAACTCTCAAAACTGCAGCTGCAGGAGATAAGATCATCGAAATAGGTGATTACGTTACGGGAATGCCCCTGCTAATAAAAGGCGCCATTAAGATCTTAAGGGAAGATAATGACGGTGATGAACTTTTATTATATTTCCTGGAACGTGGCGATACCTGCGCTATGACCTTAAGTTGCTGCCTGGGACAAACAAAAAGCGAGATTCGTGCTGTGGCCGAAACAGACACCACTTTTATAATGATCCCCATTTCAAAAATGGAGGAGTGGACCGCAAAATATAGATCCTGGCGTAATTTCGTTTTTGAATCCTATCATTCCCGTCTTTCCGAAATGATGGATGCCATCGATGCTATCGCCTTTATGAATATGGATGAACGCCTTATGCGCTATCTGCGTGATAAGGCTAAGATCAACGGCGATGAGGTTATTCATAGTACTCATCAGCAAATAGCTTATGATATGCATACATCCCGGGTGGTTATTTCCAGGTTACTGAAGAAGCTGGAGCTGGATAAAAAGATATCCCTGCAACGAAACCAGATCAAAGTAATAGATCTATAATTCACTCTGTAACTCTTGTTACTGCAAAGGCTGATCTTTGACGGTATTTTTGCACCGAATTAAATATTAGAAATGGAATTATTAGAAATACTGGGATACTTTGGTGCGCTTTTAATAGGAGTGGTATTAGGATTAATAGGGGGCGGAGGTTCAATACTTACTGTGCCTGTACTTGTTTATTTAATGGCAGTGAATCCGGTTACGGCTACCGCTTATTCATTATTTGTGGTAGGTACTTCCTCACTAGTAGGTGCCTTAAGGAATATCCCTAAGAAACTTATAGATTTTAGGACTGCGGTGGTTTTTGCAATCCCTGCATTTATAGCGGTTTATCTCACCAGGAAATTTCTGGTGCCCGCCATACCATCGGAGATTTTCACAGTTTTTGACTTTACGGTAACCAAAAACATTGGTATCATGCTGTTCTTCGCCATCATCATGGTGGTCGCTTCTATATCCATGATCAGGGAAAAGGAGAACGGTAGAAATGTGGAAGTAAAAAAAGTTACTTATAACTATCCACTAATAATTATAGAAGGGATTGTGGTTGGGCTTTTAACCGGGATCGTTGGAGCAGGAGGAGGCTTTTTGATCATACCTGCCCTGGTTCTTCTGGCAAAATTACCCATGAAGAAAGCGGTAGCGACCTCTTTACTTATCATTGCCGTAAAATCGCTAATAGGTTTTATTGGTGATGTAGAGAATATGGAAATTGAATGGACTTTCTTACTGATATTTACAGGACTTTCTATTGCAGGGATCTGGCTTGGCGTGTATTTAAATAAATTTATAGACGGTAAAAAGCTGAAAAAAGGGTTTGGTTGGTTCGTTCTGCTAATGGGTATCTATATAATATGGAGTGAATTATATTAATAATATGTTAAAACAGCGATTATTAGTTAATAATTAAAAGGAATTTTACGAGTTAACTCACTGATTTAATGTATTTTTAAGTTCCGAAATTGAATTTTTTCCAATATTCCCCCCAGTTTTATTTGCCGAATTTTTTCTGCTGACTATCCTTTTGGGTTTTTCAGTAAAATGAACTGATTAAAATGAAATTTATCCGGATGCCTGGACAATGTTTTTCAGGAGTTATGGTTTGGGGGGAAACAAGTGCACGTGTACTCCGCGTTGCAGCCGATAAAAAACCTTCTCCCTGACAGAAGTCTGTATTAATGGATTTCTTTTAGAATGGTTATTCTGTTCAGGATCCGGATATTTATTCTTTAACTAATAAATCCCCCGACATGTAAGTGTCGGGGATTCCTTTTTTATTTCCTGATTGCTGAAAATAAGCTTCTTGTATCTTCTATTTTTCAGCTTTATTTCAGACTTCTTAATTCTAAGCTAAAATTTGAAAGATTGCAACTTTTCCCTAAGGTCAATGCCCTAATTTTGCTTAAATTTATTCGCCGAAAGAATAGAATAATCTCGGGAATTTTCCTGGGCTCATTCTTAAAAAATTCCCTTGATGGAAAATCTCGATTACGCCAGACTTCAAATGGCATTTACCCTCGGCTTTCATATTATTTTTGCATGTATTGGTATGGTGATGCCTTTTTTTATGGTCGTTGCCCATAGAAAGTGGTTGAATACTAAGAAGCCGGTATATCTCAAACTAACCAAAGCCTGGCAAAAAGGAGTGGCTATTTTCTTCGTTACCGGTGCCGTTTCCGGAACCGCGCTTTCCTTTGAACTGGGAATGCTCTGGCCAGAATTTATGAAACACGCTGGTCCTGTGATAGGAATGCCTTTTTCACTTGAAGGAGCCGCCTTTTTTGTTGAGGCTATCGCCCTTGGATTTTATCTCTATGGATGGAATAAACTTCCAGAAACTTTTCACTGGATCACTGGAATAATCGTGGGAATATCTGGAGTAGCCTCAGGTATATTAGTGGTTTCAGCAAATGCTTGGATGAATTCCCCGGCTGGATTCGATGTAGTAAATGGAGAATTCATAAATATAGATCCTGTAGCAGCATTTCTAAACGATGCTTGGTTTACGCAGGCCCTGCATATGACCCTTGCTGCATTTGCCGCCACTGGTTTTGCAGTTGCCGGGATTCATGCTTTCCAGATTCTTAGAAATAATAAACCTGAACTTCACAAAGAGGCCTTTAAGATCGCCATATTTTTTGGAGCAGTAGCCGCTTTGCTTCAACCCTTGAGTGGTGATCTTTCTGCAAAAGATGTAGCAGAAAGGCAGCCGGTAAAACTTGCCGCTATGGAAGCGCATTATGAAACCCAGAAATCTGCTCCCCTTTACATAGGCGGTATTGTAGATGAAGAAAATAAAGAGGTTAATCATAAGATTGAAATTCCCGGTGCCTTGTCTTTCCTTGCTTTTGGAGATTTTGATGCTGAGGTAAAGGGATTAAATGATTTCCCTGAAGATGTCATTCCACCGGTATCGGTAGTGCATTATGCATTTCAAACCATGGTGGGGATTGGATCATTAATGATGATCGCGGCCCTTATTTTCTTTATTAGTCTGAAGAAAAAAAGCTGGCTGCAAAATCGTAAATACTGGTGGCTTTTCGCAGTGCTGAGTCCGCTAGGTTTTGTAGCTGTAGAAGCAGGATGGGTAGTTACCGAGGTTGGAAGACAACCCTGGATCGTTTATAACATCATGAAGACTTCTGAAGCTGTCACTCCAATGCCTGGATTAAAATATAGTTTTTTCCTTTATGTCACCGTTTACATCATTCTCGCAATTACCGTGACCTGGCTAATGAAAAGACAGATCAAAGTTCTTAATAATTCAATAGGATGATCATGCTGTACGTAGTTTTATTCTTTACATTTTTTTCTTTGTTTCTCTATGTGCTCCTTGGAGGTGCCGATTTTGGTGCCGGTATAGTAGAGCTTTTTTCATCCAGAAATGACCGGAAATTAAACCGGGATACCATCTATAAAGTGATGGGACCGGTATGGGAAGCCAATCACATCTGGCTTATAATTCTCATAGTGATCCTCTGGATTGCATTTCCCGTTTACTTCAATATAATCATTATCTATCTTCATATTCCGCTTACCCTGGTCTTACTGGGGATTACCATGCGCGGTGTGGCATTTATTTTCCGACATTATGATGCTATTGTAGGTGAATCCCAGATCTGGTATAACAGGATGTTCAGGATATCAAGCCTCATCACACCTATTTTCCTGGGGATGTCATTCGGAGCTCTAATTAGTGGAGAGATCGTGATCACAGAGGATTATTCAGATGTTGGCTTTGCGGAGATTTTTATGGCTCCATGGCTGAATATCTTTACATTCCTTACCGGATTGTTCTACGCAGCTTTATGTGCTTTTCTGGCTTCAACCTTATTGATAGGAGAAACTACGGGAGATATAAGGAAGATCTACAGCAGGAAATCTGCCTTCTATACGATCATAGTTGTAGTGACCGGTGGGCTTCTTTTGTTCTATGGGTTTATGAATGAAATGGTCTTTGTTCAGGATTTCCTTGCAAATGCCTATTCTCTTAGTGCAGTAAGCCTGTCTGCATTATTATTGATACCGTTATGGAAGGCTATTAAAGAGCAGCATAGTTTGCTTACCAGGTTTTATGCCGGGCTTCAGATCTTACTGGTATTGTTCGCGGCTGTGCACACGCATTTTCCTAATTTGATCATTACCAGCACCGGGGAAGTAAATATGATGGACGAGACGGCGCCAGATTCTGTAATTAAAGTACTCGGAATTTCCCTAATCATTGGAGGTGGAATCATTTTACCGGGATTATTTCATTTAATGAAATCATTCAATATGATCAGGATCCCTTCACAATCACCTAAAGAAGAAAGTGAATAGTGCTAAAAAACCTATAAAACCAGGCGATGGCTTTGCTATAGTAGCTTTTTTAGTTAATTTCAGTTCGAAATCTAATTAAAACAATGACCATATGAAATCTTCAATTTTAAAAGGACTTTTTTTCAGCACCATCCTGCTTTTTATCGCTTGTGGTGAAAGCACAGATGTAGTTGAATCTGGAACTTATCAGGGAACTATTAAAGAGGTAGAAGCCGATAAGACAGAAATTTATGTTTCTACAGACGATAACAAAACGTTGGAACTTTACTTTACAGAAACTACAAGCCTTACCAGAAATGGGAGCGAGGTTGAATTCTCTGAACTTCAGGAAGGCCAGAAAGTAGAAGTAGAGGTTGAAAAGAATGGAAAAAGACTGGATCCACTTTCAGTGAAAATATTGGAATAGTAATGGATCAATTACCAGATTTTTGGCGGACAGAGGTTTTTCATCCTCTGTCCGTTCATTTTCCGATCGTTTTATTATTAATGGCGACCGTTTTTAAAATGATCGGACTTTGGTCTACCAGGATCACCTGGGATCACGGGGGGAGATTTTTATTGGTTCTGGGAGTAATAGGCGTATGGATCTCCATTTACACTGGTAACCTTGCAGATGGTATTGTTTCCCGTCAATTATGTGATCCCACCGTGCTAAAAGAGCATGAGAATTTTGCCTATACTACGGCCTGGATCTTTACCATTGCCCTTATTATAGAACTTTTGAGCAGGTATATAGATTTGATCAAGACAAGGATTGTGGCAGTAATTCTGGTACTCTTAATGCTTGCCGGTTCTGGTACTTTAGCTTATGTAGGTCATTTAGGTGCAGAACTTGTCTATCAGCAGGCGGCAGGAGTTAATGTTCCTTCAGAAGATTGTTCAGAATTTAATTGATTTAGGTTCAACATTAAAGGCTAAAGTGCATTAATAATACTTTCTAAGCATTTGGAAGTAGCCTTTACCAATAAGTTAAACCTTAAATTAGGGATATTAATGCTGAAAAATTCTATTTTTAATTCAAACTAAATAGAATTTTGACAAAATTTAAGGACAACACGGTTCTAATCACCGGTGGAGCCTCCGGAATTGGTTACCTCATGGCACGGACCTCTATCCAAAAAGGGGCTTCAAATATTATAATTTTAGATATTGATGAATCTGCCCTTAAAAAAACCGAGGCAGATCTTAGCTCTTCTTCCTGTAACGTTCTTACCATCAAAACAGATATTACCAGGGAGGATGAAATAAAAGCTGCGCTATCAAAAATAGCATCAGCAGGGTTAACGGTGGATATCCTTATCAATAATGCCGGCGTAGTGACGGGAAAGAATTTCGCAGATCACAGTTTTCAGGATATAGACAGGAACATGGGAGTAAATGCCATTGCGCCTATGAAGCTAACTTTAGCTTTGCTTCCAGAAATGATAAAGAGGAAGAAGGGGCATATCGTGAATATTTCTTCAGCCGCAAGTATGTTATCCAATCCAAAAATGTCGGTTTACTGTGCAAGCAAATGGGCCATGACCGGATGGTCAGATTCTTTGCGTATCGAGATGGAAAAAGGAAATACCGGTATTAAAGTGCTTACCGTTACGCCTTATTATATAGATACTGGCATGTTTAAGGGAGTAAGATCCCCGGTAGTCCCGATCCTGAAACCTGATAAGGTAGCCGGAAAGATCATAAAAGCGATCGAGAAAAATAAAATTATTCTTAGAACCCCCTGGATAATATATACCTTACCGTTGGTAAAAGGACTTTTGCCTAAGCGAATGCTGGATTTGGTAATAGGCAAACTATTTGGAATATATCATAGCATGGATGAATTTAAAGGAAGGAATAATGACTAATACTGAACTAAATCAACTTCTTAAAAGTCAGAAAATGGCCTTTAGGAAAGCTCCACCTTCTTTTGAAACCAGGATGGCGAGCCTTAAAAAACTTTCAGATATCGTTGAGGAGAATAAGGAAAGGCTGATTGAAGCTGTTTATAAAGATTTCGGACTTCGATCAAAGGAAGAAACTCTTTTTCTCGAGATCTTTCCTTTACAGGATGAGATTCGGCACGCAATGAAGAATCTTAGGAGCTGGACCAAAAGAAGATCTGTTCCTGGATCCTGGTTTTTACTTCCCAGCACAGCCTACTTTCAATTTCAACCATTAGGAGCGGTAGGAATTATGGGCGCCTGGAATTACCAGGTTTTGCTCACATTGAGCCCACTGGTTGATGCGATAGCTGCAGGAAATCATGCTATCCTGAAACCTTCAGAAATCTCACCCGCTTCAGCTGAGGTGATAAAGGAGATCATAAATTCCAGTTTTCCGAAAGAATATATCCATTGCGTAACCGGTGATGCTGAATTGGCAAAAGACTTTTCAGCTCAACCATTTGATCATCTCTTCTTTACCGGTTCAACCCGGATAGGGAAATTGATCATGGCTGCCGCAGCTCCCAACTTAACTCCCGTGACTTTGGAACTTGGAGGGAAATCGCCAGCTATCATTCATAGTTCATATTCTATAAAGCTGGCAGCCAGGCGCATCATGGCTGGTAAACTTTTTAATTGTGGTCAAACCTGTGTGGCCCCAGATTATATCATCCTGCCGAAGGAACTGAATTCAGAATTTGAAATCCAGGCAAAAGCAGCGGTCGGTAATTTTTATCCTGATATATCCAGTAATGAACAATACAGCCAGATCATCAATGCACAGCACTTTGATCGACTTAACACTCTTTTAAAGAATGCCGAAGAGCTGGGTGCCAGGATCGTAGAATTATCTTCTGAAAAGTCATCTGAGGATCAACAGTTAATGACGCCTAAACTTGTTCTTAATGTTACCGAAGAAATGCAGATCATGCAGGAAGAGATCTTCGGACCTATTCTGCCGGTGCTGAATATGGATAGTGTGGAAGCAGCAGTATCTTATATTAACGACCATCCCAAACCACTGGCCCTCTATTATTTTGATGATAAGAAGAAAAGGATCAACTGGG
The DNA here is from genome assembly GCF_019357415.1 of Gramella sp. MT6. Classification (NCBI taxonomy): domain Bacteria; kingdom Pseudomonadati; phylum Bacteroidota; class Flavobacteriia; order Flavobacteriales; family Flavobacteriaceae; genus Christiangramia; species Gramella sp. MT6. The sequence goes on along the minus strand of NZ_CP048410.1, from coordinate 3,501,091 downwards.
TGTTGAAGCATACCATGTCTGGCGGGGTGCTCATTAACGATACGGTTTATCACCTAGCACAGCATAATCTGCCTTTTGGTGGGGTAGGAGCCAGCGGAATGGGCCACTATCACGGTTATGACGGCTTTAAAACCTTCTCTAAAAAACGCGCGGTGATGCATCAGAAACGATTTGCCGCTTCAGACTTTCTTCACCCACCATTTACAGACGCAAAAAAGAAACTCATTAAATTCATGGGAAGGATAACTAAAGTGTGATCCCCGGTATTAAATTAATTAAGCTAAATTTTCTATTATCTAAGTGAATAAAAATAAGAGTATGTCGCGTAATGAAAAGTTCATCGATGGTTTTAAACATGTAGCATACGTGGGGAAAAATTATACCATTGAAGAGATGAAACAGAGGTCTTTAGAATACTATGACCATATGGATAGCCGCAGATCTGTTAGACATTTTTCAGATAAGGAGATACCTGTAGAGGTTATTGAAAATATCATAAAAACTGCAGGAACCGCTCCGTCTGGAGCGCATAAGCAACCCTGGAAATTCTGTGCTGTTTCAGATCCTGAATTGAAATCTAGGATCAGAGAAGCTGCAGAAAAGGAGGAAATGGAAAATTATAATACTCGCATGAGTGAACGCTGGTTAAAAGACCTGGCTCCTTTAGGTACTGATACTAATAAAGAGTTTCTGGAGATCGCGCCCTGGCTTATAGTGGTTTTTAAGCAAGCTTACGAGATCGATGAATCTGGAGAAAAGCAGAATAATTATTATGTGCATGAATCTGTAGGGATTGCTTGCGGAATGCTAATTTCAGCAATTCATCACGCGGGATTGGTAACTCTTACACATACCCCAAGCCCTATGAACTTTTTAGCAGACTTATTAAAAAGGCCAAAGAATGAACGGGCCTTTCTGCTTTTACCAATTGGGTATGCTGCAGATGATTCATTCGTTCCCGATATTCAAAGAAAATCTTTAGGAGAAATTTGCGAATTCTATAAAAAATAACGCCGGCCCTGTAGGGAAGACCGGCGTTAAAATCATCATGAAAAACTTTGTTCTAGGGCAAAAAGATCTAAACCTTTTTTAATGGGGCGCAAGATATAATTTTAAATAAAAATTGTTTGTAACATTTGTTACACAGGGAGTTATAAAATAATAAATGTCGAAATTAATAATTAAGAGAGATTCTGAATGGGCCAATAAAATGAGGTCTTTCGACCTTTATTTGAACGGCAGAAAATTTGCTGAAATAAAAGACAGGCAACTTTTAACTTATACCATTCCTGAAGGTAAATATCAATTAATTGCCAAAATTGACTGGTGTGGTAGTAAACCCATGAATTTTGAAATAGGAAAGGATGAGGAAAAGCGAATTGAGGTAAAAGGATTTATTTTTTCAAAGTACATCCTGCCAATTGCCCTTTTTACAGGCTTCCTTTACTTTGCGATCTATTTAAAGTTCGACAATAACAGCCTGTTCCTGGCTACGGTCATGATGTTCCTTTTTGGATACATCTTTTATTTTATGAGCTTTGGCCGTAACCAGTATTTAAGGCTGGTAGAAAAATAAATAGTTGCTTTTCTATGAAGGCACTTCTGCTCGCTCATCGATCAGCCCTTCGCTTTTCAGATCCTTCCAGAATTCGCTAGGGATCTTAACATCAAATGCCTTTGCATTTTCTTTTACCTGTTCTGGTTTACTTGCTCCTGCAAGAACGGTATTTACGATCTTAGGGGCGAAAGAAAACTGGATAGAGGCTGTACTCAGGTCTACATCATGTTTTTTCGCGATCTCCTTGATCTTGTTCAATTTCTGAACTTTGTCGTCTGGCATATCGCCAGAATAATTATATCGATCTTTTCCTGAAAGCAAACCGGCATTAAAAGGTGCTGCAGTAATTAATCCTACATCATGTTTTTCTACTACAGGGAGTAATTTGTCCAGTGAATCTTTATGATGTACGATCGAATATTGGATCGCAGAAAGGAAAAGGTCTGGATCTGCATCAGTTTCCTCTAGCGTCTTAATAATTGGTTCAATGGTATTCACTCCAAGTCCCCATCCTTTAATGATGCCTTCCTCTCTCATTTTGGTAAGTTCAGGCATAGCTCCTTTTCTGGCAACTTCAAAATGATCCAGCCAGTCTGTTCCGTCTTCATATTCATCATTATGGTCTGGTGAAAGGTCATGGATAAATACATAATCTATGCTTTCTACTCCCAAACGTTGCAAACTGTCTTCGATAGATCTTCTTACCGCCTCGGCCGAATAATCATATTTATAATCGAATGGAGCCGGCTCATTCCACATGGTTTCGGGGATATTATTCGTAGCCTTTAATACGCGACCTACTTTAGTGGAAAGTATATAATCTTCTCTTTTTTTATTATGTAAAAAATGGCCAAAACGCCTTTCACTTAAACCCAATCCATACCAGGGAGAAGTATCATAATATCTTATCCCTGCTTCCCAGGCTGCTTCCAGCGTCTGCTCTGCTTCCTTATCTGTTAATACTTTAAAGCCGTTCCCAATGGCAACACCGCCAAGGCCTATTTTTTCTTTTAAAACTTCTTTACTCATAACTTCTTTTTTTTGGTAGTTTAAATTTAGTAAGAATTGGAGGGGATAGGATTCCATTTAACGCATTCTAACATATAAGGTTTTCGGGTGTTAATCCTTTTGTAAATAACTGTAACAAAAGTTACTTCCTTAAGCTTCCTATATTTATATTTTTGTGCCAGAATTAAAAGATGAAAAAGTATATAGACATAATTCAGAATTCCTTTACGGGGTATTTCAATTACCTGGTGAATGAAATAACACATCCAACCTGGAATAGTTATTTCTACTGGTTAATTGGTCTGTCGCTTTTAGTATGGTCTTTAGAGATCTTGATTCCATGGAGAAAAGATCAGAAGGTCTTCAGAAAAGGATTCTGGCTGGACAGCTTTTATATACTTTTTAATTTTTTTCTGTTTTCGCTTATAGGATATAATGCCTTGAGCAATGTGGGTGTGGAACTGTTCAATGATTTTCTTGGCCTTTTCGGTATAGAGAACATTGTAGCGATAGAATTAGGAAATCTACCTGCATGGAGCCAGTTGGTCATAATGTTTGTGATCGCCGATTTTATTCAATGGAATGTGCACCGGCAATTACATAGAAGGCCATGGCTTTGGGAATTCCATAAGATCCACCATAGCGTTAAGGAAATGGGTTTTGCCGCACAGTTCAGGTTTCATTTCATGGAAACCATAATATATAAAACAGTGCAGTATGTTCCCCTGGCTATGATTGGCTTCGGAATTAAGGAGTTCTTCGTGGTGCATATGTTCGCCGTGTTCATAGGACACCTTAACCATGCGAACCTTGGTTGGAACTATGGCCCTTTGGGATATATTTTCAACAATCCGAAGATGCACATATGGCATCACTCCAGGGAATTGCCCGTAGAAAGGCCTTATGGGATGAATTTTGGACTAAGCCTGAGTATCTGGGATTACCTATTCGGAACAGCCTATATACCTAAAAGCGGAAAGAAGATAGAACTTGGTTTCAGTGGAGATGAAAATTTTCCGAAAGATTTCGGACATCAGACCCTGTTTCCATTTCAAAGAAATAAAGTAAATACCAAACATTAATAAAAATCGATTAAAATGACCATAAAACAATTTAAAGACGATCCTTTAGCGCATTATTCTTACGCTATTGTGAGCAATGGAGAAATGGCTCTTGTAGACCCTTCCAGGAATCCAATGGAATATTACAGGTATGCAGAAGAGCAGAATGCTAAAATTGTAGCGGTATTTGAAACTCATCCTCACGCCGATTTTGTGAGTAGCCATATGCAAATTCATGAGCAAACCGGTGCGACAATTTACGCAAGCGAATTGCTGGGAGCAGATTATCCGCATAAAACTTTTGATGATGGCGATACGCTTAAGATGGGAGATACCACCTTTAGTGCGATTAATACGCCTGGACACTCTCCAGATAGTATCACTGTAGTAGCCAAGGAAGGCGATAAGACAGCTCTTTTCACTGGCGATACTCTATTCATAGGCAATGTTGGAAGACCAGACCTTAGAGAGAAAGCAGGTAATATGAAAGCGAAGCGAGTGGATCTTGCCAAGCAAATGTATAACACCATAAAGAATAAGTTCACCGATCTTCCTGATGATGCGCTGGTATACCCGGCACACGGAGCAGGCTCTTTATGCGGAAAGAACATGAGCGACGCTTCTTCCAGTACTTTGGGAAATGAGCGCCAGGGGAATTGGGCTTTTAAGGAGCAGACCGAAGATGAATTCGTAGAAGAGATACTGAAGGATCAGCCATTTATTCCGCATTATTTCGGCTTCAATGTAGATGTGAATAAAACGGGACCTGAGAATGTTCAGCGCACCAAATGGGCTAATAAGCTGAAATTGTATGTAGATGAAGTTGAGACTGGGATTACCGTTGTGGATACAAGAAGTGGGGAAGCTTTTAAAGATGGTCACTTGCACGGAAGTATCAATATCATGGCGCGTTCAGAAAAGGATAAATATGAGACCTGGCTGGGAGCGATCATTCAGCCTGAAGAAGAATTCTACCTGGTGATAGAGAGTATAGACAATCTTGAAGATTTGCTGGAAAGAACAGCCAAGATCGGCTATGAAAAACAGGTGAAAGCAGTGATCACTTTAAGTGATAAGGTTTCTGAAAAATCAGATCAGCTGGATATTGAAGGTTTTAAGAACAATAAGGAAAACTACACCATTGTTGATATTAGGAATAACAGCGAGGTAGCTGAAGGAAAGATCTTTGACGATGCGATCGCGGTTCCCCTTAATGAATTAAGAGAGAATGCAATTGAGATTCCATCGCATAAGCCGGTGGTGGTTCATTGTGCGGGTGGTTACAGGTCTGCGGCCGGTAGTAGCATCCTCGATGCAAAATTTGAAAACACTAAGGTCTACGATCTTAGCGATGCGATAAATGATTTTAAATAATTAAGTCGACATCCAATTACTTTTAACATTGACCCGGGATAACCTCCCGGGTTTTTTATTTATTATTCAAAACCTTTTAGCCGTAATTGAGATTTCGTCATGCAGTCCCGAGGCATCGGGAGTTTCAGAATCTCAGAAAAAGAGAAGTTGAAAAGGACGCAGTTCACCCCCTGTACCCCACATTTCTGAAAAATTCTAATCAGAAGCTTACTTTATACCATCGAGATAGACAAAATATCATAATATTTCGCAATATTTTGAGATTTCTTCAACACTTCAAGACCCTTAATTTTTCTATATTTACGCTCCAAGGTCAAAAAATAACAATACATAAACCTCTTTATGGATAAGAATTACAAGGTTAAGGTGAACGATTCTATGGAATTTGATTTTTCCGAAGAAGAGATCAGAGCACTGGATACCCAAAAAACTTCAGATAGAAATTATCATCTTTTAAGAGATAACCGCTCCTTCACAGCAGAGATCTTCAAACCAGATTTTTTAAACAGGACTTACGAGATAAAGATCAATTCAAATATCTATACAGTAAAGATCAATAATGATCTGGACCAGTTGATAGACGAAATGGGTCTTTCTTTAGGAAGCTCACAACAGGTGAATGATATCAAGGCTCCAATGCCGGGTCTTATCCTGGAAGTGAACGTTAAAGAAGGCGATGAGGTGAAAGAAGGTGATTACCTGCTGGTACTAGAGGCAATGAAAATGGAAAATACTTTAACGGCTCCAAGAGACGGAGTAGTGAAATCTGTTACCGTGAGTAAAAAAGATACGGTAGAGAAGAACCAGTTATTGATAGAAATGGAGTAATCCAGTTTAGGTTTTAGAATTACGAATTCAGAATAAGTCAGAATGAAGAAAATATTAGTAGCCAATAGGGGAGAGATCGCACTTAGGGTAATGAAGACCATAAAACGTATGGGAATCGATACCGTAGCGGTTTATTCTACTGCAGACAGGAATGCACCCCATGTGAAATTTGCAGATGAAGCTGTTTGCATTGGAGAAGCTCCATCCAGCGAATCTTACCTGAAAGGCGATAAGATTATAGAAGTAGCTAAAAAACTAAATGTTGATGGAATTCACCCGGGATATGGTTTCTTAAGTGAAAATGCCAACTTTGCGGAATCGGTTGAGAAGAATGGTATTACCTGGATTGGTCCGGGATCAAAGGCCATTAAGATCATGGGAAGTAAACTCGCGGCGAAAGATGCGGTGAAGAAATATGATATCCCTATGGTTCCCGGGATCGATGAAGCGATCACCGATACCGAAAAAGCAAAAAAAATAGCAAAAGACATTGGTTTTCCTATCCTTATCAAAGCTTCTGCCGGTGGTGGAGGAAAGGGAATGCGTATCGTGGAAAGGGAAAAAGACCTGGAAGACCAGATGAAACGTGCAATCTCAGAGGCAGAATCTGCCTTCGGTGATGGTTCCGTTTTTATTGAGAAATATGTGTCTTCACCAAGGCATATAGAAATCCAGGTGCTGGCAGATACTCATGGTAATTACCTCCATTTATTCGAAAGGGAATGCAGTATACAACGTAGGCACCAGAAGGTAGTTGAAGAAGCCCCTTCTGTAGTTCTTGATGATGCTTTAAGAAAAGAGATGGGTAAAGCCGCTGTAAAAGTTGCCAAAGCCTGCGATTATGTAGGAGCTGGAACAGTTGAATTCCTTTTTGATGAAAACAGGAACTTCTATTTCCTGGAGATGAACACCAGGCTTCAGGTAGAGCATCCGGTAACAGAATATATTACAGGGGTAGACCTTGTAGAGCAACAGATCTTGGTTGCCCGAGGTGAAAAAATTCAGTTTTCCCAGGATGATCTCAAAATTAAAGGTCATGCGATGGAACTAAGGGTATATGCTGAAGATCCGCTGGAAGATTTCATGCCAAGTACGGGAACTTTAGAAAAATATCAGGTTCCTGTAGGAGAAGGGATCAGGCTCGATAACGGGTTCGAAGAGGGAATGGAAGTTCCTATTTATTATGACCCTATGCTGGCCAAGCTTATAACCTACGGTAAGACCAGGGAAGAAGCTATCCAGATGATGATAAAGGCTATAGATCACTATATCGTAGAAGGAGTAAGTACTACTTTGCCTTTCGGAAAATTCGTATTTCAGCATGAAGCTTTTAGAAGCGGAAATTTCGATACGCACTTTGTCAAAAAATATTATTCTCCGGAAGCTTTGAAAGAAGAGACCGAAGAAGAAGCCAAACTTGCGGCATTAATGGCACTGAAGCAATATTTATCCGATAAGGAGCAATTAAGATTACCACACAACTAAAATTCAGAATTCAGAGATGAGTCAGAACCTCGATAAATTAAAAGATAAGATCGCTGAAGCCCATAAGGGTGGAGGTGATAAAAGAATTGCCAAACAACACGAAAAGAAAAAGTTGACCGCTCGTGAGCGGGTGAATTACCTTTTAGATGAGAATTCTTTTGAAGAAATAGGAATTTTAGTAACCCATCGTACTACCGATTTCGGAATGGATAAACAAAAGTTCTATGGTGACGGAGTAGTTACCGGGTATGGAACAATTCATGGCCGCCTGGTTTATGTCTTTGCTCAGGATTTTACTGTTTTTGGTGGTTCCCTATCGGAAACCCATGCCGAAAAGATCTGTAAGATCATGGATATGGCTGTTAAGGTTGGAGCGCCCATCATAGGATTAAATGATTCAGGTGGTGCTCGAATCCAGGAAGGGGTGAAGTCCCTGGGTGGTTATGCCGATATTTTTCACCGTAATGTGAAGGCTTCGGGAGTGGTTCCGCAGATATCAGCGATCATGGGACCTTGTGCTGGTGGAGCGGTATATTCTCCAGCGATGACCGATTTTACCCTGATGGTAGAGGATACGTCTTATATGTTCGTAACCGGACCAAACGTGGTGAAAACTGTCACCAATGAAGAGGTTACTTCAGAGGAACTTGGGGGTGCAAGCACGCATTCTACAAAATCTGGAGTTACCCACGTTACCGCTGCCAATGATATCATCTGCCTTGAGAATATCAAGCAGTTGATTAGTTATATGCCGCAGAATAATAAGAAAGCTCCAGAAAAACTTGAATTTGAACTTGGAGATGAACATCGTGAAGTTCTCGAAAATATAGTTCCCGATAGTTCCAATAAGCCTTATGACATGCATGAGGTCATTAAAGGAATTATCGATGATGATTCATTTTTTGAGATACATAAGGATTATGCTGATAATATTATCGTTGGTTTTTCAAGAATAGGAGGCAGGAGTGTTGGTGTGATTGCCAACCAGCCAATGAGTCTGGCTGGAGTATTAGATGTTGATTCTTCTAAAAAGGCTGCCAGATTTACCAGATTCTGTGACTGCTTTAATATTCCACTTTTGGTGTTGGTAGATGTGCCTGGATTTTTACCGGGAACCGACCAGGAATGGAACGGGATCATTTTACACGGCGCTAAGCTGCTTTATGCGTTAAGCGAAGCCACAGTGCCAAAAGTTACCGTTATTACGAGAAAGGCCTACGGCGGGGCTTATGATGTTATGAATTCGAAACATATTGGGGCAGACTTCAACTTTGCGTGGCCAACTGCAGAGATCGCGGTAATGGGAGCGAAGGGAGCATCTGAGATTATTTTTAGAAAAGAAATTGCAGAAGCTGAAGATCCTGAAAAGAAACTGGCCGAAAAAGAAGCGGAATATGCAGAGAAGTTTGCGACTCCTTTTGAGGCCGCACAGCGTGGCTTTATCGATGAGGTTATCATGCCAAAGGATACCCGCAGAAAACTTATCAAAGCTTTCAGTGCTTTAGAAACAAAATCTGTACTAAGACCGAATAGGAAACATGGGAATATTCCATTATAAATTAAAAGGCCGAAAGATATTTCGGCCTTTTGATTTATTCCCGGATCGCCCAGAATAAGATCAGGACGTGACATTTAAATTTGTAAGGTTTAATAATAGCTTATGAAATTCAATAAAATAGTCTGTGTAGACCAAACTAAATTAAACAAGCAAGCGATCTCTGAATTACAAAATTTTAGTAAGGAAGAGGTTGAGGTGAATACAGATTATCCTGATAATAAAGATGAGGTCGTTAAAAGAATTGGAAATGCCGAAGCCGTGATTGTTTCCTGGCATACCCAATTAAATGAGAAGATCATCGAGGCTTGTCCTAATATTAAATATATAGGAATGGCTTGCAGTCTTTTCGATGATGAATCTGCGAACGTAGCGGTGAAATTTGCCCGTGAAAGGGGAATTACGGTTACGGGGATCAAAGACTACGGGGATCCGGGAGTGGCAGAATTCATAATTTCTGAACTTATTCAGTTATTGAATGGATATAGTGGAAATCAATGGAAAGAATTACCCCAGGAATTAACCGATCTCAAAATAGGAATAATCGGTTTTGGAGTGACAGGTCAATTACTGGCAGAGTGCCTGATTCCGTTTAAGGCAGATCTTTATTACTACAGCCGAAGCAAGAAAGATGGTTGGAGTGATCGTGGGGTGAAGTATCTCGAGCTTGAGGAGCTGCTGAAAACATGTGAAGTAATTTCAATTCATCTTCCAAAGAATACAGAATTGTTGCAAGCTTCAGAATTTAGGACTCTAGGAAATAAAAAGATTTTCATTAATACATCTCTGGGCTTGCCTTTCGATGAAAAAGCTTTTCAAAACTGGATCGTTAATAAAGAGAATTTCGCGATCTTTGATGGAGACGCTAAAAGTGATCTTTCTTCTGAAACTTTAGATCATGATAATGTCATTGCCCACGATACCAGCGCTGGTTGGTCTGCCCAAACCCTGGAAAGGCTCTCCAATAAAGTACTGGAAAACCTCAGGGAATACTGCCAGAAGAATTAGTTTGTAACTATTGTTACTGATTTCCGACTCTTGTTATTGTTTATTTGCAACTGAAAAAAAAGTTATGGAATTTATTTTACAACCATGGCCCTGGTATGTGGCCGGGCCGCTAATAGCATTGATCATGTTCCTCCTTATATTCATGGGGAAACAATTCGGGATGTCTTCGAATTTAAGAACACTTTGTACCATGTGTGGTGCAGACAGGAAAGCGAGTTTTTTCGACTTTAACTGGCGAGCGCAAAAATGGAACCTTACCGTTATTATTGGTGCTGCCATTGGCGGTTTTATCGCCTTGAATTTTTTAACGGCCGATGCTGCTGTTGATATCAACACTGAAACGGTTTCAACTTTACAAGGACTTGGATTTGAAAGTGCTGGAGGCGCTTATCTGCCAGATGAATTGTATAGTATAGAAGCTCTAACCAATTGGAAATCGCTAAGTATTCTAATAGTTGGCGGTTTGCTGATAGGTTTTGGAGCAAGATGGGCCGGAGGTTGTACTTCCGGGCACGCTATCTCTGGATTAAGTAATCTTCAATTACCTTCCCTTATTGCTGTGGTTGGGTTCTTCATCGGTGGATTGATAATGGTTCATTTATTATTCCCTTTAATATTTTAGAAAATGAGAGTAGTAGCATATTTATTTATAGGTATATTTTTCGGAATCGTAATGTTTAAGTCTGAAGCCGCTTCGTGGTTCAGGATCTATGAAATGTTCCAGTTCCAGGCTTTCCATATGTATGGCATTATAGGTTCAGCTCTTGTACTTGGAGTACTTGGAATACAATGGATTAAAAAGACAAAGGCGAAAGATTTTAACGGGGAAGAGATCCAGTTTATTCCAAAAAATAAAAGCTTTAGCCGTTACATGTTCGGGGGTATTATCTTCGGACTGGGATGGGCACTTGCGGGAGCTTGCCCGGGACCAATTTACACTTTGATAGGTGCTGGATATGTTTCTGTTATTGTGGTCTTTCTGGCGGCAATTCTCGGAACATTTATTTATGGAATCGTGAGGGATAAATTACCACACTAAAAGTTTAGGATTTAAAAAATAAAATAGGCTTAGAAAAATTTAATTTTTCTAAGCCTATTTCTTTTTAACGGCCTTTTCTAATTTACCTTTTCAGCTTTTAAATAAAGTTCAGTAGCCTGAATTTTATCTATCAAGTCCTTTCCTTTATCAGCGGCAGCTTTCCATTTTTCAGAATCATGGATCTTATCATAGGTAGCTGAATCTGGCCAGACACCCTCCATAAAGTATTTATACTCATCATTATTATCAGTGATTTTATATAAATGATAGCCCGCGCCGGGATAACCTTCTTCTGCAATAGCCATATTCATTTCCTTTAGAAAATCATTCAGCTTCTTTTCTGTAACCCCTTCAGGAAGATCGAACAAATGCAGACTCTTTTTTCCAGCAATGTTGCCCGGGTTCTTCAATTCTATTTGAATGACCTCGAAAGGATTATCACCCACATTTTTAGGTTGATGTTTGGCTTCTTCTGTCCACATGATATCACCCTTTTTCATATTCATGTCCATGGACTCTCCGTTTTCGGTTTTCATTTTCCCCTTAGTTTCAGACATGAAGACAACCACTCCCTCAGGATGACTATGCATTTTGGACTCTTCACCAGGATCGTAATTTATTCGTAGTACCCGAACCTTATCATTATCTACCACAACTTTATAATGTTCAGGGTCTACTTTCGCCGCATCCTGGGCAAAAAGGTTCAGTAATGGGATTAAGATGAAAATTATTCCCAGCCCTGATTTCAATTTATTATATGTTCTCATTTTTTAATGTTGATTAGTTGATCTTATAAATCTCTTCCTTAATGTTTTGCAGGAGAAGTCAAGGATTGCTAAAGTTTTTCAAAGGTTCGCTAACTGGTTTAAAATCGAGACCAAGCTCTTTTTTAGCCAGTTCATTACTGTAAACGGTACGTGCCTCTGCATCTGGATCCTCATGATTAAGCATTCTTGAAATATCAGAAATCTTCCAGCTTTCACTAGTCAGGAAATAATTCTTAGCATGTAAACCTTTTTTCGTGGCAGCCCTGTATACGCCCTCGGCAACGTCTTTTACGTCTACCAGGGCGAATTCCACATCCTCTTCAAAAAGATGTTGCATGAACGGATCTGTAGGAGCTTTAGCTTTTATAAGCTGTTGTAGACCTACTGAAGTGGAATCTTCTCTTTTAGACAAGGCTCTGCCAATAACCGTAACCGGAGAGACAGTAACTATTTCAGTCTTTAGGTCGGGATTATTTTTAATAAACTTGCGCACAGTTTGATCTGCATAGTACTTAGCCTGAGCGTAAGGAATATTAGCTTCGTCAAGGAAGGGTTCATCCTCTTCAGTATATAAATGATCTGTATCCCGGCCTTCCACCGGGAATGGGAATGAAGTGTTGAAAGCGGCAACAGAGGCGACAAAAACAAGTTTTTCAAGATCATTGTTTTCAGTTACTATCTTGAGAAAGTTCTCGGTTCCATTAATGGTTGGCTGAAAGAGATCTTTTTTGGGATCTTCTACGCCTAATTTAAAAGGAGTACCACAATGAATAATGATGTCGCAATCCCTGGAAAAGCTTCTTAATGATTCCATATCCTGCACATCAAGATCTTTGATAGAGAGCCGGTCCTCATTGCCAAGATCAAAGAGGTGTTCATATTTGTTGCTTTTAGAAATATTGGTAACAGATATTTTAACCTTATGACCCTCATCAAGAAACCTTTTAGTAATATGACTCCCAATAAACCCTGCCCCTCCTGTAATTCCTATATGTTTCATGCTATATATTTTACTGTTCAGCACCCTGGATAGAATCCTGCTTTGCTTTTGAAGCTTCCATTTCTTCCATGGCAGACATAAAAATGCCATTATCCCAGTAGCCATGTTCCTCTACAATTTTACCATTAACGAACCTTGCGGTCAAATGAATAGGTATAGTTACTTCTTTGCTGTTTTCAGCGATAGTGCCTTTCCAGGTGCCCCAGTAATTGACCCAGGTGTTATTATCATCTGTTAACACCATTTCATATTCATCATCGTCATCTACAAAGCCATATGCAGATAATGAGCCTGTATTTTCTTTATGTATATCCACTTGTTGTTTAGAACTTAAACTTTCCTCACTGTTATGATAGATCTTAGCCGTGTCTGCATAATGTGTTGTATAAGAATCCCAGTTGGCATCTTCATAATCCTTGATTGCTGCCTTTAAAGTGTTGATTTCTTTTGAATCCTGGGTGTATCTAACTTCCTCTTTTTTCCCATCATTACAGGACAAAGTGATCCCTGCTATGAGGAAAATTATAAATAACTTTTTCATGATGATTATTCTTTAGCGATTTTAGTGTTTTCTGATGTTGACTGGTATGAAAGGTCTGGCCTCATAGCACCTCGCTTAATGGAGTAGGCATCTACATAATCGAACATTTCATTGAACAATTTTTCACCTTCCTTACCTAGTAATTTTTGGTTCTCAGCGCTCATGCTATCATAATCCATCGCATCTTTAGCGGAAATAACTGCAACAAAATAGTCCCCTACGTTACCAAATCCGCTTCTGTAGATACGATAATGCATTTTGGAATTCTTTGCTGCAAAGAGGTCTTTCAACTCTTTCATTTTACTTTGAACCTTCTGAATATTAGCAGGAGAAACATCCATTCTGTGCCAAACGCGGTATTCCTGGCCAGGAGTAGTGGTGGTAAGACCATCTGGCATATAAGATAGGGATGGAACCAAAAGGGTTACATAGTCACCGTGGTTTTCATAACATTTATTGAAATCTTCGAACATCTTATTGAACGTATCATCTCCAACCTTTTCTCGAAGGTCACCAAAATTCATATTTTGAATGTCTGCGAGATTTGCAATAGGTGTGATGGACAAAAATGTACCGTCATCCATTGACGCAACAGACCATTGAATGTTCTGTACATTGTTTTTCTTGCAGGCCTCAACGAGCTCCTTAGATGTCTTCTCATATTCCATCATCATAGATGGTTTAACCTGGTCCTCATGGATCCAGAAAGCCTGGTTTTTTCCTTCCTGAGCGTACATGCTTAACGAAAGAAAAAAACAGAAAATGGTACCGATAATCTTACTGATTGATTGCATAATAATAGTATTATAAATTAGTAATAGTTTGAACTTATGCCGTAACACAACAGAAAAGACAGAGTAGATATGGGCGTGATATTTTTTGGAAGCAATAAATTTTGGAACGGTAATTAAAATTGACCGATCTGGCGATAATTATTTGTATACATAGGATAGCTCCGGCATTATATATCCAGTAACTTTTTCTTGTTTAGAGAATGTATTATCAATTTTATCACGCATGGACTTACCTTCTTCTCCTAGAAGTTCCATATTTTCCTTTCTTCGGTTTTCGAGTTGTTCAGGACTTTCCGCAGCGACCGCTACCATAAAATATGCCCCCATGGTACCAAAACCATTTTTATAAAGGCGGTAATGTATTTTAGAGTTTTTATCTTCATACATCTTTTTTACACTTTTCGCCAGCTCCTCAGCTTTTTCACCAGATCCCGGTGGAATGTGATAAAAAGTGATTTCTCTGTAGTTCTGTCCCTCGGGAGTTTGGGTCATTCCATCGGGCATGTAAGAAAGTTCTTTGTCCAGTCTTAAAATGTAATCTCCATGTTGTGAATATGTGCCATCATAAGAATCGAATAAATCTTCAAATTCCTTTTCTCCCATTTTCTTTTTCAGATCCTCGAACGGGTTATTATCCAGTTCTGCCATATTTTTAATAGGAGATAGGTACATTACTCGGCTATCATCACCCACAAAGGTGATCCAGTCCATTCCCTTCATCTTATTAGTTTTAGCGGCTTCCACAATTTTTTTGTCCGCTGTATGGTGTTTATCCATCATTCCGTTGTTCACATGATCTTCATGAACTACATAGAGTTGATACCGGTCTTTTTGGGCCCAAATAGAAACACTGATGAAGAATAAGAAAAGGAAAGTTGCCAGGGTTGTTTTTTTTGATCTCATTGGTCTAGTTGTTTGGTTAATAATCTGGAATTTAATTAGTTAAAACGGCATAGAGATTCCAAATAGGATGAGATGGCTTAAAAACTTACCGGAAGTGCTTTTTTATTTACCGGAGTACATTTGGGGAGTTTAATATGCTGTAAAATAGCCTATTAAAGAGTTTTAAATGACTTGAAGATGTTTAAAAAGTTCGGGGCGCATATTTTTACTTAAGGGAAGCGAATGTGCACAGATCACTACATGATTTCCCCCAATTTCATCAATGTGGGAGATATTAACGATATATGACCTGTGAATACGGAGAAAACGATTATCTGTTAACTTTTCGTCTACTTCTTTCAGGGTCGTGACCAGGAGATATTTCTTATCCTTTAAAAATACCTTGCAGTAATTCCTGTCGGCTTCAATATAATGTATATCGTCAAGGGATATTCTCACCATTTTTTCATGATGCCTCACAAAAATACGGTCGTTAAGAATACAATGCTCTTTTTTACTGAAGATCTCTTTTTCAGAATGTTTCTGAATATTTTTAGAAGAGGTTTTGATCTCCTTCTTCAATTTATCCTTTTTGCTTTTGAGGGACCTTGGTATTAAGCGATCCAGGGTTTCGGCAGTGCGTTTATTGAAGTAAATAACTGGTGAGTAATGTTTGTTCTTAGTTCTTCCGGTTTCAATACCGTTTAATTGTCCTTTAAGCCGATCGTCCAGAAGTATAAGATCTGGAATTTCCTGCTCTAGAAAATGCAATGCGTCTTTTGCCCTGGAGAATATACCGGTTATGTTATACCCCAGCCGGTTTAGTTGCAGAGATAACTTCGCAGCCATGGGAATGTCATTTTCAACAATTATTATTTTTTCCGACTCGGCCATCCAGTAAATTTTTATAAAGATACTGAAACTATTGATAATCAATTAAATGGAGTGTGTTATCTTCTTTTGCTGCTTTTTGGTTGAACCGGATAAAAGGAAGGTAAAGTAAGGTGATATTTCACCACGACAAGGCGGATGCTAATAACAGTTAAAGTAGTGACCAGATAAATAATATCTGCATCTACGTTCATATTGTATAAAATAATGTAGGCCATGGCACCTATAAGACAGGCTGTGGCATAGATCTCTTTTCTAAAGATCACCGGGATCTCATTACAAAGAATATCCCTTATTACCCCGCCAAAGGTTCCGGTCATAGCACCCAAAGCTACAGAGAGGATAGGGTCAAGGCCATTTTGAATTCCTGTTTCTACTCCAGTTATGGTAAAAACTCCCAGACCAATGGTATCGAAAAGAAAGAGTGATTTTTTAAGATAATTCAGTTTATTTCTGAATATAATTGCAAAGATGGTCACTACCCCAATGAGGTATACATACACCACATTTTCCATCCAGGTTACCGGGGTATTTCCAATGAGTACATCTCGTATGGTTCCACCACCAATAGCGGTTACAAAGGCGATGATAAAAATTCCGAAAATATCCAGCCGCCGGTTCATTGCAGAAAGTGCTCCCGAAATAGCAAAGGCGATGGTTCCCAATACATCCAGTATGTTAAACAAACTCAATTCCATGCTTGGCAAAGGTAATTTTATCTTTTAAATTTGCTGAAAGTGTGGCAGAATTCTGCCTTTATTTTTTAGGTTTATCAACAAATAGACGATCTTAATAACAAAAGGTGTAAGTTTTCTACTAAACTACCTACTTTTATATCGTGTAAAAAAAAAAAATGAGTGAAACTATAGAAAGAGTTAAGTGTTTGATAATAGGTTCTGGTCCAGCAGGTTATACTGCGGCGATCTATGCCTCTCGTGCAGATCTTAAACCGGTAATGTATACAGGTATGGAGCCAGGAGGTCAGCTTACCACAACTACCGAAGTTGATAATTTCCCAGGGTATCCTCAGGGAATTGATGGCCCAAAAATGATGATGGACCTTCAGGAACAGGCAGAAAGATTCGGAACAGAAGTGCGCATAGGAATGATCACTGAGGTTAATTTTTCTAAAGAAGTTGGAGGAATTCATAGAGTATGTGTAGATAACTCCAAATGGATCGAAGCAGAATCTGTAATTATTTCTACTGGTGCTACTGCTAAATACTTAGGATTGCCTAGCGAGCAAAAATTACGTGGAGGTGGAGTTTCTGCCTGTGCGGTTTGCGACGGATTCTTCTATAAAGGTCAGGATGTAGCGATCGTAGGTGGTGGAGATACCGCTGCCGAGGAAGCTACTTATCTGGCTAATATTTGTAATAAGGTGACTATGTTGGTGCGTAAGGACTATATGAAGGCTTCTAAAGCAATGCAGCATAGAGTTGAAAACACCAAGAATATTGACCTTAGGTATAATACTGAAGTTGATGAGATCCTTGGAGACCAGGTGGTAGAAGGATTAAGAATGGTAAACAATCAAACAGGGGAGAAGGAAGAGATCAAGATCACCGGATTCTTTGTTGCTATTGGTCATAAACCAAATACAGATATTTTCAAAGGCTGGTTAGATATGGACGAAACTGGTTATGTTATCACTGAAAATAAATCTACCAGAACTAATATTCCGGGTGTTTTTGCTTCCGGAGATGTTCAGGATAAAATATATCGTCAGGCAGTAACAGCGGCAGGAACCGGTTGTATGGCCGCCCTCGATGCTGAACGTTACCTTGCAGAGATCGAAACTGAGGAAGATATTGAAAGACCACAAACAAGACCGGAAACAGTATAGACCTGTTTTGTTCATAACATAAAAAAAGTCCCGCAATTGCGGGACTTTTTATTTGAATTGGTTTAAGAGTAAAAGATATAACTAGACTAGTTGTCGGTTTTCACCTTAACTTCACCATCATCAATTTTTACTTTAGATTCGCTGCCATCAGCTCTGTCAATTTTTTCTTTGTATTCTCCGTCATCTTTCTTGATCTTAACCTCGGTGCCTTCTGGAGTTTCTATTTTAATTTTATCCCCTCCGTCTTTGACTTCCACCTTATTATCTGGATCTTCCATCATACGCTCTACTTCAGTCTTTTCCTGGTTGTCTTCATCTGTATTTCTACAGGAAACAAATCCAAGTATAACTGCAAGAAGGATAAGGCTGTTTTTAATTAAATATTTCATATCTGTTTATAGTTTTAAAAACCAGGTAAAACTATATCATAGAAGGCTTACTACAATTTTATTTTTGAAAACTTTGGCAAAGACAGTTTATTGAAAAAGACCTTTTCCAAATTCTTTTTTAGCGATCACCGCCTCATCCTTAAACTCGATAAGGTTAATCTGTGGTTCATTGAAGACATCTATCTCGCTATTACCAGTAGCTCTAACATTAAGATTATCTGTTGCGTTGATATTTACCTTTGCGTTTCCCTGTGCTAGTAACTCTGCAGTAACACTGGTGAGATTTTCTCCATCAAAACTGGAAGATTGGTCTGCTCTAATCTTAAAATTCTTAAGGTCGCCCTCAATTCTGGCAACGGCTTTCTCATAAATATCAACATTGAGATCTGGAGCATTTACAAGTGCTTTTAGATCTGAAGATTGATTCAGCTGAAAATCAACTGTGGTAGCGGTGATATTTAGTTCAGATTTGGCATCATCATTTTGAATAAGTCTGAAGTCTCTCGCCTTTATCGTTAGGAACGTCTTGGCATCTTTTCTGGTTTCCAGTTTAAAATCACCAAGGTAAAGGTCCTGAAGTGATTCTAATTCAACCTCTCCGGCAACCAGAATATCTTTTAGAGTATCTGAAAAGATGATCCTTAATTCCTGTTTTTTGGTTCGGCTAAATTCCTTGAAAGGCTTGATATATAAAATGCCATCTCTTACTTCTGTTTGAATTAGATCATGCAGGTTATCATCTGCTTCTATTTCGATCATAGGTCGGTTTCCCTTTAAAATCCCGATCTTAAAATCGCCTTTAGCTTGTATAGAATGGAAAGATGAAAGGTCATATTGTTCTGTTTTTACATTTCTGCTGCCTTTAACCTTTTCCTGAGATTTACAGGAAATAAAAATTATAAGTAGCACAAAAGGAAGTTTTTTAAACATGAATTAGATTTAGATTAAGACCAAATATAACAAAAGCCTCTGATTAGAGGCTTTTGTTCTTGATTGATTAGGTTTCCAGTATATGTTGCCGGGCTTCGAGATTTTCAAATACTTTAATAGTATCGGTTTGAAAATCGTGGTGTACAGTTTTAGGTTCTTCTATTTGCTGGCCGAATAGAATCGCCATCAAAAAGCCTATTACCAGGTTGATTAATGTACTCATGATCCATGATTTATCTCTACTCCATTACTGTCTATTTTAATACGATTCACTTTTTGATCGTTCACTTCAACTCCTTCGTCATTAACACGAATATTCATTTCTTCTCCGTTTACGTCGATCCTGGCATTAAAATCGTCTGAGCTGTCCCAGTCTTCAGAATCTTCTTCCCAGGTATCATCTTCGCTGTCCCAGGTATCTACCGGACAGTCTTCGCAAATGGTTTCATCTTCCATTATTTTAAGAAAGTGACCTTCCTCACCACTATTCAGAATACCTCCGGAAAAGCTATCGTTTCTGTGGAAAGAAGAGGTGTTATCATCTGCATATAATACTATACCTTCCGGCAAATACAGCGTGATCTCAACTTCCTGGTCGCGATATCCATAGCTGGCATCAGATGTGAAATAACTATCCAGAAATAATTCATTTCCTAAAAGACTTGTGGAATAATTAATATTGGCAGCTCTATCCTTAGCATCCTGGTAGTTCTTACCTTCGGCTGACTTCAAGATCTCCATCTTACCCAATGAATCCTTGGTAGATCTTACGATTAAACTAATGTCATTCCCAACTAAGATCTTGTCATTATTATCATATGCCAGTCTAAAATCTGAACTTCTCCATGTTCTCCCGGTATATTCACTATTATTTCGCATTCTTAAGAATAAGGTATCTGTAGGTGTTATGGCCAGTTTTTCGGTATCTGCCACTTCACCGTCAAAAGCCCTGTTCGTAGCCTGGCTAACGCCAACCACGGTTAAGCCTATTACAGAGATCAACCATAATCCAAGTAGCGTAAGTAGTGCTATTCTTCCTATAGATTTCAGGTTTCTTACAAGGATCTTAAGTCCTAAAACAAATAAGAAAAAGAATGGAATTCCTACCGCAAAGAATGCCAGTATCGAAATTAACCACAGCGGTGCTCCACTGTTCACCATTTCTATATAATCTGTCCAGGGAGCTTCTATGATCCCGAAAGTTCCAACCGCAAATAAGCCTACAAATAGTCCGATCAAGGTAGAACCGGCGATTAATAATAACAGAATTCCAACGAATTTTACGATCAGTTTCAGACAGAACTTGATGATACCACCAAGGGTCGTAGCTGCAGAGCTGGCACCGGCAGAAGCCTTTTTGCCATATTTCTCATAGTCTACATTTTTTATACTATCTGAAACCTCGTGAAAACCCTCACGTATCTTTTTCTCGATATTGCTGACGGTTACCTCCTCTCCGCGCATAGCCAGTTTATCGGCTGTGGTTTTTGCTTCAGGCACAAAGATCCAGAAAGCGATATAGATAAGGATGAATGCTCCACTGGAGAAGATGGTTAGTAAGATCCATAATAATCTTACCCAGATAGCTTCAATTCCCAGGTAATGTCCCAGTCCTGAAGATACGCCTCCCACATGGCCATTCTCAGTATCTCTGTATAGTTGCTTTCCTACTGTTTTAGTAGTTTTCGTCCTTTTAGGTTCGTCTTCAAAGATCTCTTCGTCTACCATATAATCTTCAGGTTGCCCCATGATAGCGATTACTTCTTCTACTTCTTTTATGCTGATAACCTGACGGTCATTCTTGATCTTCTCATTAAATAATTCAGCAATACGAGCCTCGATGTCTGAGATGATCTCATCACGACCCTGCGTATTCGAGAAAGAATGCCTTATGGCTTCCAGATACCTTTGTAGTCTGGCATAGGCATCTTCATCTATATGAAAGAATGTGCCGGCAAGATTTATATTTACTGTCTTATTCATGGTTCTTCTTTTTTTGAGTGGTTACGATGTTAACTGCAGATTGCAATTCTTCCCAGGTACCGGTTAGTTCCCTGAGAAATATTTTTCCTGTTTCGGTGAGCCCGTAATATTTTCTTGGTGGCCCACTGGTGGATTCTTCCCAACGATAATTGAGTAATCCTGCATTTTTAAGCCTGGTAAGTAGGGGATAGATTGTTCCCTCCACAACCAATAGTTTTGCGTCTTTTAATGTATCCAGAATCTCTGCCACGTAGGCGTCTTCATCCCGGAGAACCGAGAGGATACAGTATTCCAGTACACCCTTACGCATCTGGGCTTTTGTATTTTCAATCTTCATAGTGTTTGTTTTTGGGTGTCATTAAACTGTTCATTTCTTGATTGATTAAATTGATGATTAGTGTCGTCCGGTTTTTCCGAACTCAAAAAATTGATGGTTAGCGGATAATTATATAACTGACCTTCGTTTGCTTTGATACTTGCATTGATGACTGCAAATAGTTCAAGCACAAAAAGACCTAATAATAATATTCCTAGGATGCCCACAGTGATGAAAAAGGGCAAAGCATCAGTGAAATTCTCAATTACAAATGAATCTTGTGCAAAAAATAGCGGTTCATTTGCGGTGAATCTCAGTCCGAAGTAAACAAAGGTGGCGGCTCCAACTGCAACCAGGAAAATAGTGTAGAGGAACATGCTTATCTGAAAGTTCAGGGCATTTCTTCCGTGATGATCTACAAAAGGATCCTGTTTGCGGGCTAGCCATAACAGCATTGGAAAAATAAAGTTTCCAAGCGGTATGAAATACTTTGTGAATACCGATAGATGAAGTACGGCAGCCAGTGTTTTGTTATTGTGGATGGTTTCAGTGGTCATTCTTTGATTTTTTGCTTTGATTGATATTAGAAGAAAATAGCTGTGATAAAATAGATGTAAATAAAAGTTACAGCTAGATAGATCTGTGTTTTTGTAATGGTGGAGTTTTTAGTTTCCTCCATTCTAATTACCTGAGTGTGAGATGAATATTTCATGATGTTTTTTGATTGATATTTATATAACCTATTAGAATCTTATACAAATATATATCTAAAAGAAGGTATTATGCAACACATAGTACTGAAAATTAACAAAATATTAAGAATTGAATACTGCAACATATTTCCTACTTTTATAGAAAAATCAACCAAAATCCTTATAAATGAAGCTTTCTCCTTCTAAACTGAATTCTTTTTTAATGTTGAAATTACCAAGTGCCTGGTTATGTGGGGTGAGGGTGAAACAAATAGACCAATCTCAATGTGAGATAGGAGTGAAGCATCGGTGGATAAATCAAAACCCTTTCAACTCCATGTATTTTGCGGTACAGGCGATGGCTGCTGAGCTAAGTACAGGAGCATTGGTGATGAATAAAATACAGCAGTCAGATAAAAAGATCTCAATGTTAGTGGCACAGAACAAAGCAGTTTTTACAAAGAAGGCCACCGGTAAGATCAAATTTACCTGTTATGACGGCAATAAAGTGAACCAAGCCTTAGAGCGAACCGTGAAGACCGGCGAAGGCGAAACTTTCTGGATGAAATCTATTGGTTTAAATGAGGATGGAGTAGAAGTGTCGGTTTTCGAATTCGAGTGGACTGTTAAACTTAAGTCAAAACAGTAACATTGGTCATTAGATACCTACCTATAGCTGAAAATTAATACATCAATCAAAAAAAAGAATTATGAATGCACACGAAATAGACTATCAGATCTTTGGAGAGGAAATGCAATATGTGGAGCTTGAATTAGACCCACAGGAAGCCGTGATCGCCGAAGCCGGTAATTTTATGATGATGGATAATGGTATTAAAATGGATACCATTTTTGGTGATGGTTCCAAACAAAATGAAGGTTTTCTTGGAAAGGTTTTAGGAGCTGGAAAACGCCTCCTGACTGGAGAAAGTCTGTTTATGACCATATTTTCCAATGAAGTTCAGGGTAAAAAGAAGATAAGTTTTGCCTCTCCCTATCCCGGGAAGGTGATACCTATAGATCTTACCAGGTTCAATGGCAAATTTATATGCCAGAAAGATGCCTTTTTATGTGCTGCTAAAGGGGTTTCCATAGGGATCGAATTCAGTAAAAAACTGGGAAGAGGTTTCTTTGGTGGTGAAGGTTTTATCATGCAAAAAGTAGAAGGTGATGGGATGGCTTTTGTTCATGCCGGTGGAACCATGGCTAGAAAAGAATTACAACCAGGAGAAAAGTTAAAAGTCGATACAGGATGTATAATAGGTTTCACTCAAACGGTAGACTATGATATCGAATTTGTTGGAGGTATTAGAAATACATTGTTTGGAGGTGAAGGCTTATTTTTTGCGACCTTAACTGGACCAGGTACAGTTTATATACAATCTTTACCGTTTAGCAGATTAGCTAGCAGAATACATCAGGCGGCACCACAGGGTGGAGGAAAAGATAAAGGTGAGGGCAGTATCCTGGGAGGTATTGGAGATGTAATAAGTGGAGATAATAGATTCTAATTTTGTTAAACTTATAAAACAATTGTTAAAATCTAATGAGTTTTACTATATTTAGCTAACCAAAAAATAAATACTGCCTATAGTATAATTCTACTCGTTTTTATCAATCTAACTTTAACCTAAACTAATTCAAATTATGGCGAGAGCAATGTTTGAATACACCAAGACGATACTTGACAAAGTAAGTTTTGATGCTAATTTGTTCTGTAAGGAGGTTAAGAAAGCGATTCAACGTTTGCTTCCTCACGAAATAGAGGAATTACGACTTTGGATAGTTGCATTAACCAGGCAGAATCCAGAATTAAATCAATGTTTAATTTATTTAAATACATAAAGAAAAAAAGCGGCTTTTAGCCGCTTTTTTTAATTTGTATCGTATTCCTTCTTTTTATTGAGAGGGCTAATGATCTTGACATTCTGGAAGGTGATCGCTCCCTTTACAACACCAGCGATTGTACTTCTTATGGCTTCAATGATCTGCATTTTTAATTCACTGCGGTTGTAAATAAGACTTACTTCCCGTGCAGGAACCGGATCGTGAAACATCTTCAGGTTCTTCTTTTCTGAATCTTTTAGATCCAGAGTATGTAAGTAGGGTAGTAAGGTCATACCCAGTCCTTCGTTGGCAAGTTTGATAAGGGTTTCAAAACTTCCGCTTTCAAGTTGGAGCTGGTCATCTCCATAATCCCTGGAAGCCTTACATAAATTGATGATCCCGTCCTTAAAACAATGTCCGTCTTCCAGCAAAAGGATCTTATTGATATCAAGGTCTTCGACGTTTATCTTTTCTGAATCTATCTTCTGCTGGTCGGCTGGTACGTACGGTACAAAAGGCTCGTAATAGAGCACATTTTCCTTAATACCTTCAACCTCAAGTGGAGTCGCGGCAATAGCTGCATCCAGATGACCTTCTTTAAGTTTTTCGAGGATAGCTTCTGTATGAAGCTCTTCGATCTTAAGTTTTACCTTGGGATATTTTTTTATAAAGCTACCAATGAACATTGGTAATAAGGTAGGCATGATCGTAGGGATAACTCCAAGCCTGAAAATTCCTCCTATAAAGCCTTTTTGTTGATCTACGATATCCTGGATCCTGTCACTTTCATTTACGATATTCCGTGCCTGCTGAACTATTTTTTCTCCAACCTCAGTAAGCTGGATAGGTTTCTTGGTCCTGTCAAAAATAGTTACTTCAAGTTCCTCCTCCAGTTTCTGGATCTGCATACTTAAAGTAGGCTGGGTAACAAATACTTTTTGCGCGGCCTTAGTGAAATTCTTATGTTCTGCAACCGCAAGTACATAATGGAGTTGGGTGATAGTCATCTTAACAAATTTTGCTAATACAAAGGTATAAGTTTTTCTTATTTTAAATAAGATTTAACTTTGTTTTATCTATAACAAACCCCTTCCTTTTGAGGAAGGGGTTTGGATTTGTGATGATAGTAAATACTTCGATTTTGATGACCGTTGCCCGATTTATCCTGGCCGGTTAATTCTCTTTAATAATTCTATTCGCTTTTTTGACTGATGTTGATGATCCAATAATGAACCATAGGTGATCTCCTAAAATCGTATTTCCAGTTCCTTTTGTTCTCCTTTGAATTCAAATTTAGAATGGTCCCAGCTTGGTGGTCCATAGCTCATTCCAGTTCCGCTTGAACCATAATTTTCTGTCGGAATACCACTGGCGTCGAAATCCATTTTTCCATTATCGTTTTTATCGTGCATAACTAGAAGGGCATAAGTACCTTGAGGAATATTTTCAAAATTTGCGATGGCTTTTCCATCCTGGATTTCAGCCATAACCGAATATTCGGGAGCTGCTTTCATAAAAGTATCTTCAGAATATAATCCGAATTTTACATTTCCTTCAGTTCCTATAACATTAGGTACGGTGGCACTGATGTTTCCAGACTTTTCTGCTTGTGCCTGAACCAGGGCTCCAATTAACATGGCTACTAATACTGCGATTGTTTTCATAATGATCTTGTTTTTTGATTATGGAACAAACTTAGACTCAAAGTACAGTTTCCGGAAAAAGTTTTAACCGAACTGTAGAATTTTAAAACTGAATCGTATTTTCTAAAGTAATCCTCTGGACTTGATCTCCAGGTATTTATTTATCGCGTTGATACTTAGATCTTCAGGACGCGTAAGTAATGTTTGTATACCATGTCTTTGCAGCTCCTTTGCCATTAATAGTTTGTTGTGTGAGAATTGCTCAGCCACGATCTGGTGAGCACTTTCACTTACATTTTCAGGGATCATCTTAGTTAAATTAGTGATCTCGGTATTCTCGAAGAAAATTACAACTACAAGGTGTTGCTTTGCCAATGCTTTTAAGAACGGAAGTTGTCTTTGCAGCCCAGAAATATGCTCAAAATTGGTATAGACCATCAAAAGGCTGCGGTGGCTTATGTGTTTTTTTACTCTGGAGTATAGCAGGCTGAAATCACTATCAAAAAAACTGGTATTTACATTATAAAGAGCTTCCATGATCCTGTTCAACTGGCTTAGTTTGGAACTGGCTTTTTGCAGGTTATCTATTTTATTCGAAAAGCTTAGCATACCTACCTTATCCTTCTTTTTTAAAGCCACGTTAGAAAATGCCAGAGTACTGTTGATGGCATAATCCAATAGGCTTAAGCCTTCAAAAGGCATTTTCATTGCTCTTCCGCAATCTATAATGGAGTAAACTGGCTGAGATCTTTCATCCTGGAATTGATTTACCATTAGATTGCCGTGCTTGGCGGTGGCTTTCCAGTTAATAGTCCTCACATCATCTCCTCGAACATATTCTTTGATCTGTTCAAATTCCATGGTATGACCAATTCTCCTAATCCGTTTAATACCATGTAAACTTATCTTCTGGTCCAGGGCCAGAAAATCCAGTTTTTTCATTTGAATAAATGAAGGATAAACCTTCACCATCTGATCTTTATTAAAGATGAATCTTCTTTTTACCAGTTTAAGGAAAGTAAAGATAAATATATTCAGGTTCCCGAATACATATTCTCCTCTTTGCAATGGCTTTAAATAATATTCAAAATCTATTGTGGAATGTGCAGGGATTTCAGAAGATCTAAGAAAATCCCTTTTTTGAAATTGTACAGGGATCTCATCGATCACTTCAGAATTCACCTTGAATCCATAATTATTTTTAATGCTGACCTTAACTACATTTTCATCTGAATTCGAGAATTTCTCAGGTAAGTATCTTTCTGCCTCAATAGGAGGGCCTTTAAAAAGAGTAATGAGATCTGTGAGTAAAAGTACCAGCAGAATTGAGGCTAAAATCCAGGTTATTCGATATAATGGTTCGAACCAGTATGAAACCAGAAAAAGTGCGGAAATAGCGAAAAGGGCATAGAAAAGCCTTCTTCCAAAATATAATGATCTCAAAAATTTTAGCACTAACGAGGTATTTCTACAGATTGAGCTATCATATCTATCACACTACCAGCGGTCATTCCTTCCATTTCCCTGTCTGGAGAGAGAATTAATCGATGAGCGATTACTGGTTTAAGGACATTCTTTATATCCTCTGGGATCACAAAATCGCGTCCGTTCACGGCTGCATAAGCTTTCGCAGAATTCATTACCGCGATAGAAGCGCGTGGACTCGCTCCCAGATACAAGTGCGGGTGATTTCTAGTTTTGTTGATGATCTCTGCGATATAATTCAGCAATTTTTCTTCTACAATGATCTCGTGGATCTGGTTTCTAAGCTCAGCTATCATTTCAGGGGTTAGCACAGCTTCGATCTCTGCTTCGGGTAGTTTACCTTTCCTATCATGATGAGTTTTCAGGATCTTTACTTCATCTTCAAAATCGGGATAATCTACTTCGATCTTAAAAAGGAATCGATCTAACTGGGCCTCGGGCAGGGCATAGGTTCCTTCCTGTTCTATTGGGTTCTGAGTTGCCAGAACCATAAAGGGTGCTTCCATAGTATACATTTTTCCGTCTATGGTCACCTGGCGTTCTTCCATCACCTCAAAAAGAGCTGCCTGAGTTTTTGCCGGGGCACGGTTTATTTCATCAATCAGAATGATATTTGAAAATATCGGACCTTTTTTAAATTCAAATTCTGAAGACTTCATATTAAAAACTGAAGTTCCCAAAACATCACTCGGCATAAGGTCTGGCGTAAATTGTATCCGGCTAAAATCTGTCTTAAGGCATTTGGCAAATAGCTTTGCAGTGATTGTCTTAGCCACTCCCGGAACACCTTCTATTAGCACATGGCCATTAGATAACATCCCTACGATGAGTAGTTCCACAAAGTTTTCCTGGCCAACGATCACCCTGGATAGCTGGTCCTTTAATTTTGCAACTGAATCCTTTAAACCATCCAACGGAATTCTGTTCTCAAATTTTATCTCCTCTTCATGAGGATTTATTTCCTGATTATCCATGTTTCTTCTTAAATGAATTTATGTGTTTGCTTAGTTCAAAGAAATCATCCCTTTCATTTCGCTTCTCATCCTGAAAATAAGAGATTCTTTCAAACAGCTTTTTTGTGTCTTCAATACTTTTTTCACTTTTAACCGATAGATCTTTATAGAACTGCTCATTTAGATCTGAGGTATCCAACCTGTATTCAGTTCTTATATACTCCATGAAAAGTGCGATCTTCTTGAGTCCAAGTTCGTGAAATTTCTTTTGCTCGAGGTATAACTGTGAGACAGTTTCTGTGAACTCATAAGATTTGTTCATTGGAGGATCTACAACCGGAATGGATCTTTGTTTTCTTTTACCTTCGAATAGCACGAAAAGAATCGCTGAGATAAGTACGAAATAATACGCCCATTTCAGTGGCCTATTATTTAAAAGAATATAAAGCGGAGAGCTGTAAAAACTCTTGCCAGATTTATAATAAGCGTCCCAAAGAATATTATTGCCAGCGAAATAGGCCAGAAGAGCCTCAGCATATTTATAGTTTTCTTCTTTCAGTAAAAAATAATTACTGAAAGCCTGCGGGGTAGAATGCAGATATATTTCCCCATTTCCAAATTCCCTTTTTATAAAATTGATCTTTTCTTCAGGATCTGTCCCACCAAAACTGGCCGTTCCCAGAACCAGGTTATTAGTGGTATCGATCTTTTGGAAAAATAATGCCGGTAGATCATGGTCAAATTCCAATGGTTTTTCAAATTTTAGCGAGGAATTCACCAGGTTCAATTGTGGCCTGGATTTGAACTCGTCAGAGCTAATAAATGAAGCGGTCTCCAATTTTAGGGTATCGGTTAAATTCTCACCAAAATTATAGGCTGAAATGAATAATTTGTTTCCCCTTGAAACCCATGCCAGGACATTATCCAGTTCATTATCATCGAAATCTACGTAATTGTTAAGGAAGAAATAGGTTCCTTGCACGGTAGTGTCGCTAAGGAATTCATAGGGCGGAACCCTGATATCTGCAATATTATCTGGCTGTTGACTCTTCCAGCTTTCGTAAAAAACGAAGGCTCCAAGAGGGATTTTGTCTTTTGCAGTAAAACTCGGTGTCCAGTTAATTGGATCGGGTTCAGAACTTTCTAACCATGCCAGCGAAATGATGAGAAGTAGAAAAAGGCCAAAAGCGATCTTATAGGTCCTATTCATAGCTTACCGATTTTAATACCTCTTCCATTCGTAAAAAACCTTTTTCCACGAGCCTGAAATCTGTTTCGGAAACCTGGAAACTTCCATACCAGATGAATTCATACAACTTGGTGATCTCAGAAAAGTGACTACGTATCTTTTCATCTTTTATCTCTTCTGAATAATCTTTGTTTGTTTTCTGATATTCGTAATCTATGAGTTTCATTTCATCCAGCTTACGCAGTTCGTTCAAATAATAATAGCGCACGGCTAGCCGGAATTGCCCATTATGTATAGCTTCTTTGATAAGGGCAGGAAGATTCTGACTCTTTACCAGTTCTTCTTCTTCCGTAAGGAAAACTTCACTTTGTTTCGGTTTCTGTAGAATATTTCCACCGGGATTTAACCTGGAGAATAACCATATTATTAGACCAATTAGGATAAGCAGTAGTAACCATGGAAGTATGGTGATAAATATTGCGAGTACAGAATTTGGTTCATAATCTCCAAAAAGCCAGTTGATAAACTGGTTATATTTTGCATTGATCCACTTTTTGAAACGCGTCCACCAGTTCTCATTTTCAACTTCATCTAAATAATCAAAATCTTCCTGTTCTCTATATTCTGAAATTTTTTCTTCATCAAAATCCAGTGGGGCCAGACCATTGGTCTTATCATATTTTATCTCTCTCCTTTCAGCAATGGAATCAGCCTGCTGCGGATAGATATTTCCGAAGAAAAGAAAAAGAATAATGACAAGAATTCGGTTTTTCAAGGTTAATTATTATTTCCCAGGTTTTGAATGGTTTCGTAAGTCCCGGTGAAGTTTTGCTTTTCATTCAGGTTAAAATAAACGAAAGCAACTCCAATTGGAGTGATCGTGTAAATTATATACTGAATGGTCGAGGTGAAAACATTGATATAAAGATACCCAGTACCCAGCAGCTCTGATGGATCTGAAGCCGAACCCTCACTGGCTACAGTAAAGGCACGAAATAACATATAAAATATCGCTGGTAGCTGAAAGACCAGGCTTATTAGGTAAACTATAAGACCAATGCATAATAATGTTGCGAAGGTCATCCACCAGTTGTCTTTTACGAGTCTGAAAGAAGAGTAGATACTTTCCAGCACGCTTTCTCTTCTAAAAACCATTATTGCTGTGGATAAACTAAGAGGTACGGCGATGTAGATTCCAGGAATTATAAAAGCAATGGTACCGGCGAAAATAAGGATCCACGAGATAAAGGTTAGCAATAAGAGCTTTCCGAAGTCTGCCTTCATGCCACTGCCTACTTCCGATGGATCTATACTTCCCTGATTATTTATATATGAAAGTATTATGTGATACACGGTCCCGGTCATGGTTGATACATAAAGCAAATATGCCAGCATCATTAACCCGAAAGACAGAATGAAATCTGAGCCTTCCAATCCATTAGCAAAAAATGAAGTTCCCAGGGTAGACCAGGAATAATAAGTGACTGCGGCAATTAAAAGCAAAAATACCGGCCCAACGATTTTAATAAAGATCTTTCCAGCCTCTTTAAAATTCTGACGTAGGAATTTAAAGGTTACACTTAGTATTTCTCCCAGCTCGCGCTGCTTTTTAAATTGGATTAGTTCCGGGTTCATTCTTAGATTTTTTTAATAGATATAAAGGGTAGTAGACATAATAAAACAGGATTATGAACAGGGAGATCAAAATGATCGATATCGCGGCGAAATCTGGCATATGGGTCAACCTCGTCACGAAACCTTCCAGGAAGCCGGCGATAATAAAAAAAGGAATCGTGCTTACCACGATCTTTAAGCCGTCCTTGATTCCCATGGTAAAGGATTTCAACCTGGAATATGTCCCTGGAAATAGTATGCTTTTTCCCACTACCAGTCCTGCACAACCGGCGACTATAATGACAGATATTTCAATAGTGCCGTGGATCCATATCGTTCTGGCCGATTCCCAAAGTATTCCCTTATCGTAAAAGAAATACTGAAAACTTCCCAGCATGATGGCATTCTGCATCAGCATAAAAACTGTTCCTATTCCTGCAAGAACGCCCAGCGAAAAGGCCATGAGGGAGACCCTGATATTGTTAATGGTGATGCCCAGGAACATATCCGTTTCGGTCATCTCCTTATAAACCGCCATGGGATCGTTATTAGCGATATTCTCCAGTGTCATGTTAACATAAGCATCCCCAAGAATAGATCTAACAAAGGCAGAGTCTGAAGCCGCACTAAAAGCACCAATAATGGTAAATCCCAGAAAGATAAGAAAGCTTAGTAAAAGCTGTTTTTGATGTTTATGAAATTCTGAAGGAAACTCCCTGGTGAAAAAGGTGATGATACGATTCCCTGATTCTTTTTTGGAGCTATATATCTTTTGATGAGCAGCAGAGGCAAGACCGTTCAGGTATTTCGTAGTATTGCTCTTAGGGTAGAATGTTTTTGAATAACTCAGATCGTCACTCAATTCTACATAAATATCTGAAAGTTGCTCTGGAGACAGGGTTCTATTATTTTGCAAGAGGCTTTCATACTTAACCCATTTATCTTTATTTTGCCTGACAAAAGCAGCCTCGCGCATTGTAATATTGAATAAAACCCAAAGTAACATATTTAATGGATAACTTTCAAATTGAAACCGCTCAAAATATTAGTATTGAACAGAATGTTGCGGGAATAGGAGAGCGTATCCTTGCTTTTATAATAGACCTGGCGATTATTGTGGTTTATATGATCTTCGCATCCCTTATCATTGCAGGAATAAATGGAGATAATGGGAATTTGATGATGTATTACCTTGTTCTGGGTCTTCCTTCATTCTTATATTACCTCCTTTGGGAAACTTTCTGGAATGGTAGAACTCCCGGAAAGGCACTGGTACAAATTAGGGTGGTAAAGATGGATGGCACCAGGCCCCAGTTTTCAAATTACCTGGTTAGATGGCTGCTCAGGATCATTGATATTAGCCTTACTACTGGTGGAGTTGCGGTGGTAACGATTCTTCTTAACGGTAAGGGACAAAGATTGGGAGATATTGCTGCGGGAACCACGGTGATTTCAGATAAAAAGAAAATAGGGATTGATAATACCCTGGCGGTAGACCTTCCCGAAAATTACCAGCCCAAATATCCTCAGGTTACCGTTTTAAGCGATATGGATATACAGGAAGTGAAAAACCTTTATGATCAGGCCAGGAGGGAGGCACAGCATCATATTATTCTTTCCTTAAGCGAAAAACTGGCCGATCTTATGGATGTGAAATTCGAAGAGAGACCTATTGAATTCGTGCAAAGAGTGATTAACGACTACAATTATTACACGCAGCAGTAATTACTCCAGTATTTCAATATCCATTTCAACATTATCTATTGGCCATTCCGAATTTCCGGTTTCTACCTGCGCGATCTTTTCAGCCACATCCATGCCGCTTATCACTCTTCCATAAACGGTATGATCATTATTAAGGTGTGGAGTTCCGCCTTTATCCATTACAATAAAGAATTCAAAAGGGGAGGATGCCTTACTCACATTTTGTTCGGCATATTTAGCTGCTGAAAAGGCTCCATAGGTATGTTTGTGGCCGGCATCAAATTCGCTCGGGATCAGGTAATTTCCAACATCTGCACGACTACTCGCGGTCACCTGGTTATCTGCATTACCGCCCTGGATCACGAAACCAGGCGCAACCCGATGAAAAAAGGTATTGTTGAAATAATCATTTTTCACCAACATGATAAAATTAGCGCGGTGTAATGGTGTGTCCCGATATAGCTGAACGTCAATATTCCCGATTTTCGTCTTGATCCTCACCTTTGTTTCCGGATTATTCTTTCCGTATTCTGTAAGAGTAGGAATAAGTTGTTCCTGCGCTATTGGGAACATATCATTCTTTTCTATCTTGGTTTGTTTATCATCTTCTGCCAGTTCTTTTTTGCGAAGTTCAAAGATACTATCACGAGCCCGCTGGATAGAATCTTCCTGCTGCTGGGCCTTTAAAGCTTCAGGAGATAGTGTTTCACCTTTTTTTGAGGAAGTTTCCTTATCTTCACAACTTGCGAAAAGAAGAATTGAAAAAATTGCTACTAAAGAAAGCTGTCTGAACATGGAATTTGAAATTTTTAAAAACAGGATTTCAAAGTTAAAAAAAATGCAGCTTCCGGGAGAGTCTGCGCACAGGAAACTAGCCCCGCTCATTAGGATTAATGAACTTGAGAAAATAGATATGTCTAAACGGAATCCTCAGGAGGCTGGGGTAATGGCCGTTTTTTATCCTGATATTGAAATGGAAACAAGATTGGTTCTGATTCTCAGGAAGACATATAAGGGGGTGCATTCCAACCAGGTTGGATTTCCCGGAGGCCGCGTGGAGGAATCTGATAAAGACCTTAGAGATACTGCGTTAAGAGAAACTGAAGAAGAAGTGGGTATCCCTCAAAATGAGATCGAAGTGATAAAAGAATTAACCCGTTTATATATTCCGCCTTCAAATTTCTGGGTACAACCATACCTGGGATTGATGTCCCATACTCCTAAAATGATCGCCCAGGAATCTGAAGTTGAAAAAATTCTGGAAGTAAAGCTCAGTGATTTCTTAAATGATGAGAATGTGATCACCGAGAATTTAAGTACTTCCTATGCTAAAGAGATCGAAGTGCCAGCTTACAGCCTGAATGGTTATGTGGTTTGGGGAGCAACGGGAATGATGCTGAGTGAAATAAGGGAATTGCTATTGAAGATTTAACTTAGATTCTGCTTAGGTTGCGAAACCTCAGGAGTTTTAAATTCTCGTTTAGACCTTTTTGGAGGTTTTTTAATGAATTATGATTGTGAAACTAATTATTATATTTGCGGCCGGTTCAAAAGAGGCTGAATAAAAGATCAGGTAAAAAAGATATCAGCAATGGGATTATTCAAAAAGAATCCATTCGGGCATTATATAATTCTGAAGAAGTGGTTGATCCGCATTTTTGGGGTACTTACGCACAGGCGATATAGAGGCTTTAATGAACTTCAGATCGAAGGATCAGAGATCATTAAAAATTTGCCTGATACCAATGTTCTTTTCGTTTCCAACCATCAAACTTATTTCGCAGATGTAACTGCCATGTTCCATGTTTTTAATGCCAGTTTAAGTGGCAGGGTAGATAGCATCAAGAATATTGGCTATATATGGCAGCCTAAATTGAATATCTATTATGTAGCTGCAAAGGAAACCATGAGAGCCGGCCTACTGGCAAGGATCATGTCTTATGCCGGTGCTATTACTGTAGAGCGTACCTGGAGATCTAAAGGGCAGGAGGTTAAAAGGGAAGTGAACCCAAATGACACAGAGAATATTGGCCTCGCACTGGATGACGGTTGGGTAATCACTTTCCCTCAGGGAACTACGAAACCGTTTAAACCAATTAGAAAAGGAACTGCGCATATTATCAAAAACCATAAACCTATTGTTATTCCTATCGTGATCGATGGTTTTAGAAGATCTTTCGATAAAAAAGGATTGCGCATCAAGAAAAGAGGAATACTTCAAACTTTTCAGATCAAAGAACCTTTAGAGATCGACTATGAAAATGAAAGTATTGAAGAGATCGTAAGTAAACTGGAATACGCTATAGAGCAGCATCCCTCATTCCTTAAAGTAATTCCCGCAGAAGAGATCCAGGCTATGGAAGATCTTAACGAGCAGCGCCGTTGGGGATACTAGAGGAAAATAATGTGTATCGTTTTCAGGGTTTAAGCCTGAAATCTAATTTTTCTAACTTCTAATTTCCGGCTCCCAATTACTCTATTTCCAGTTTTTTAAGTTCCTTATAATTCTTATAGAGTCTCTTCAGTAAGATACCGTAGATCACTCGGTATATAAGCCAGACGATTCCCAGCAAGATTCCCAGAACCAGTAATGTACCTCCAATGAAAATCAGCCATTGAGTAGTGTCGAATTCCATATTTTTCTCAGAGGTAGCGGTAACTGCATGGTTTCTCAACATCAGGAAAATTGTGATCAAAAACACAATTCCCGTAGAGATAAGGATAAAAGCTATATAGTGTTTTACGGTTTTACGGGTCCTTAAAATGTTCTTCATCAATTTTTTAGCACTATCTGTAGCGTTGATCCTACGATAGTTCGTATAAAACCTGAAAATGAAATAAAAAGTGATCAGGTAGCTGAAAACATAGACGAGAATGGTGAATTCTGTAAGATTATATTTCTCCATTTGCTGCCAGTATTCTTCATCGGCTAGAAATATATTCAAAACCGCACCCAGGATAAATTCCAGGATGCTGATAAAAAATATCCATTTTACGATCGAGGAAGACCTCTTCCAGATCATTTTATAAATTTCATCGTAGGAAAGATGGGGCAGATTCTTCTCCTGCTTTTTCCAATCCTTTTTTAATAGATCTAAATCGTCCATAAGTAATTAAGGATTTATAATGTTCTTTAATTTTGTTTTTACCCTGTTCATTTTAACTCTTGCATTAACTTCTGTGATCCCCAGCGTATAAGAGATCTCTGCATAATTCTTATCCTCGAGATAAAGAAAAACGAGGGCTTTATCTATATCGTTCAATTGTTTTATCGCATCATACATGATCTTCAAATGCCTTTCTGCTTCGTCATTGTATTCTTCGGCTTTTATTTTAAAATGTACGGTGTCATAATCCTGGGTTTTGATACTTCTTTTTTTCTTTCGGTATAGTGTGATCGCGGTGTTCAAAGCGACCCTGTACATCCAGGTACTAAATTTTGAATCTCCCCTGAATTTGGGATATGCTTTCCAAAGTTGAATAGTAATCTCCTGAAAAAGATCATTATGCGAATCCTGGTCATTGGTATAGATACGGCAGATTTTGTGTGCTATATTCTGGTGTTTCTCCAGATTTGTCACAAACTGATGTTCTAATTCTTTGTTCACGATTGGTTGGTTAGCACGTAATAGGTAGTGAAATTAATCGCTATGTTACAAAAAACTTTAATTTAAAGTTAATCCATCCTCCAATCCTTCGATAAATAGTAAATTTGGGTAAAACCAGCCGAATTTATGAATATCCCAAAAACCGACTTACCCAGAGTAGCAATAATTGGAGGTGGTTTCGCCGGAATGGCGCTTGCCAGAAAGATCCTTAAAGAGGATATGCAAATGGTTTTGCTTGACAGGCATAATTATCATACGTTTCAACCGCTTTTATACCAGGTTTCGACCTCGGGTTTGGAGCCAGATTCCATAGCCTATCCCTTGCGAAAAATTACCAGGTCCAGTAAAAAGTGTTTTTTCAGGCTTGCTGAAGTCACTTCGATCTCTGCCGAAAAAAATACAGTGCATACTAATATTGGTGATCTTATTTATGATTACCTGGTGATCGCTACGGGGTCCAAAACTAATTTCTTCGGAAATGACAGTATCGAGGAACATGGAATGTGGATGAAAACCGTACCTCAGGCTTTAAATATTAGAAGCCTTATTCTTGAAAATCTGGAGCAGGCAACAATTACCGAAGATCCCGAAAAAAGGAAAGCATTGCTGAATTTCGTTCTAGCGGGTGCAGGTCCTACCGGGGTCGAATTAAGTGGTGCGATCGCCGAATTAAGAAATCATATTGTTCCAAAAGATTATCCGGACCTTAATCCCAATGAAATGAATATTCATTTGTTGGAAGGCCTGGACAGGGTTTTACCGCCTATGAGCGAGCATGCTTCGAGAAAAGCACATGAAATGCTTGAAGAGCTGGGAGTAAAAATCCACTTGAACACGATGGTGAAGAACTATGATGGGCATCTTGTGGAAACCAATACAGACCTTGCCATTAAAACCGAAACTTTCATCTGGTCTGCCGGTGTAACCGGAGCGCCTGTACAAGGCTTGAATGCCTCTGCGATTGTTGAGAAGGCCAATAGATATGAGGTAAATGCTTTTAATCAGGTAAACGGATATGAGAATATTTTCGCGATAGGTGATATCGCTTTGATGATGACCGAGGAATTTCCTAAAGGTCATCCTATGGTAGCTCAACCGGCAATCCAGCAAGGAAAACACCTGGCTAAAAACATCAAGCATTTAATAAGAGGTGAAAAACTTGAGCCATTTGAATATTTTGATAAGGGAACCATGGCAACTGTGGGACGTAACAGGGCTGTGGTAGACATGCATAAATGGAAATTCTCAGGATTTTTCGCCTGGTTCGTATGGATGTTCGTGCATCTATGGTTCCTGGTAGGCTTCCGGAATAGGACAGTAACCTTCTTTAACTGGATCTATAATTATATTAACTACGATAAAGCCGCCAGACTGATCATAAGACCGTTTAAAGGTCATGAGGAGAAAATGACGATGGATAAAGAAAAAGTATAAAATTAAAAAGCCCCTGTAGAAATACAGGGGCTTTTTAATTATCGATTTTTTCTTATTTCCTTATTATAATCTGAAGCCAGGTCTGTTTTTTGTTTTTCAGTCAAAACTTTTCCTGCCATTTGAAATACTTCATGCTCCTCTTCATCAAGATGATGGATTAATTGATGTTCCAGGTCCTTAGCGATCTTCAGCCAGTTTGAGGCATCCATTTCAGTATCTTCCAGCTGTTCTACAAGCTCATCCATTTCATGATGTTCTGCTACACTATGCCGTGCTTTCTCCTGGGTCATATCTTTTTCCATTAACGGAATATAAAAATGACGCTCTTCAGCATCTTCGTGTATCTTTAATTCGTGTTTGAGATCTTCAAATATTTTCTTTCTCTCTTCAGTTTTTCCTTCGGTCTTTATCAATTTATCAATCAGGTCTCTCTGGATTTCATGTTCCTGTCTTAAGGCTTCAAAAATGGTCATTATTTAATTTTTTGGATTTGACTTCAAGTTATTCATTTAAATGTTAAAGATTAATTAATTTTCAGGTTGAAAAGCCAAAATTGAGATAAGAAAACAATTCAGTATTGGAATTTGACAATTCGGAAAATTGATTTTTTGGTTTAGGAGATTTTGCAGCAATTTTGAAATAGATATAAAAACTGATGAAAGAATTATACAGAATATTAAGAATTAGCATCGGGATTTGCGTGATCCTCGTTTTGATTCAGGCGATTTTTGATAGTGAAAAGTCTTTCGATTCCCTACTGGATATAAATACATGGGGTGTTTTCTATTTCTACTGTTTCGTATTAACTGCAGTAAATAGTTTTTACTTTAG
This sequence comes from Gramella sp. MT6, assembly GCF_019357415.1. Classification (NCBI taxonomy): domain Bacteria; kingdom Pseudomonadati; phylum Bacteroidota; class Flavobacteriia; order Flavobacteriales; family Flavobacteriaceae; genus Christiangramia; species Gramella sp. MT6. The sequence goes on along the minus strand of NZ_CP048410.1, from coordinate 3,462,856 downwards.
ATTTTTCGGCAATAAGATAGGTTGGGAAAGTGCAAGTTTAAGAACTATTTTATTGGCAGCGGGAGGCTCTATAATTCTAACCTTGTTCTTTTACTTCTTATGCCGGGCAGTGGATGAGATGATTTTTAACGGGTACAGTTTTACCGAGTTTATTGCCCGGGAAAGGATTTATTATTACCTGGGCCCATTACTCTTTATAACCATTATTTCCCTTTTCTTTCACCTGGTTTTCTTTTATAAATCTTTACAGGAAAAAAAAGTTAAGCAGCAGAAGATCATTGCGGGAACAGCCTCGGCGAAATTCGATGCTTTAAAGAACCAGTTAGACCCACACTTTCTATTTAATAGCCTTAATGTGTTAGCCTCTCTCATAGATGAGAACCCAGAACAGGCACAGCGTTTTACAACCGCACTTTCTAAAATATACCGTTATGTTCTGGAGCAGAAGGATAAGGAACTGGTAAGTGTAAAAGAAGAACTTTCTTTTGCGAATACTTATATGAAGCTACTGAAAATGCGCTTTGAGAATAGCATTTACTTTGAGATACCAAAGGAGCTGTCTAATGAAGAAGCTAAAGTGGTGCCTCTTTCATTACAGCTATTACTTGAGAATACCATAAAACACAATATAGTTAGTGAAGGAAAACCTTTAAAGATCAGGATATATGAAACCGATGGCTATCTGGTGGTCGAGAATAATTTTCAGAAAAAGGAAGTTTTAGGAAATAGAAAAGGGGTGGGACTTCAGAATATTGTGAATAGATACCACGAGGTAACTCAGAGGCAGGTTTTAATCGAGCAAACCAATGAATTATTCAGGGTGAAATTACCCGTTTTAACCAAACAAATTTCAATTATGGATACCAACGAAATCAATCAGGAAAATGCTTATTTCAAAGCAAAACAACGAGTAAAGGAGATCAAGGAGTTTTATGGAAATCTTATTTCTTACTGTGTAGTGATCCCATTTCTTATTTTTATTAATTACCGTACCTACTGGGAGTTTCAATGGTTCTGGTTTCCACTTTTTGGATGGGGAATAGGACTTACAATTCATGGATTCTCTGTATTTGGTTATGGAAGTGAATGGGAAGAACGTAAGATCAGGGAACTGATGGAAAAAGATCAGCAACAAACTAAATCATGGAAATAATGGAAACAGATTATAGAAAAAGTATGAGCTATAAATCGGCTCAAAAAAGGATCAAGGATATTAAAGGATTTTATGTTCATTTACTGGTTTTCATTTTTATCAATGCTGCCATATTTATAATGAACACACAGGATACAGGTTTACTTGATGGTCTAACAGAAATTACCAACTACGCAACTCTCTTCTTTTGGGGAATAGGTCTCTTCGCTCACTGGGCAAGCGTTTTTGGACCAAACTTCATTTTTGGTAGGAAATGGGAAGAGAGAAAAATCAAGGAATTGATGGACCAGGATAAGAAACAGATCTGGAAATAGTTTTTAATTATAGAATTCAGAAGTGATAGACATTATAATTATTGAAGACGAAAAGCCCGCAGCAAGGCGATTACAGCGTATGCTTACAAAACTGGATATTGAAACTAAGACTATGCTCCATTCTGTGGCTGAAGCAATAGATTGGTTTAATGGTCATGAACATCCCGATATTATTTTTCTGGATATCCAGTTAAGTGATGGTCTTTCTTTTGAGATTTTTGAACATGTAAAGACTGATAGCGCAATTATATTCACGACAGCCTACGATGAATATGCTCTTAAAGCGTTTAAACTAAATAGTATAGATTACCTGCTGAAACCCATTGATGAAGAGGAACTTGAGGCCGCTATTAAAAAGTTCAGGAACACCCAGCACCAAAACGGCAATATTGATGTGAAGGAGTTAAGGTCATTATTAACCCAGACCAACCATCAAAAATCTTATAAGACAAGGTTTACGGCCCAGGTAGGGCAGCATCTTAAACTTGTGGATATTTCAGATATCGCCTGCTTTTATTCAGAAAACAAAACAACATATCTTCACTGCTATACCGGCCGAAATTATCCTATAGAGGTGCCTCTGGAAAAACTTGAGGAAGATCTTGATCCTGAAAAATTCTACCGCATAAATAGAAAATGTATACTTAATATAAATGCTATCAGGGATATCATTTCATATACTAATTCCAGGCTAGAAATAAAAATAGAGAACTTTACAGAATTTCAGCTTATTGTAAGCAGGGAGCGGGTTAAAGACTTCAAGATCTGGCTGGACCAATGATTCTGAAATGTTAAAATTGAAGAAAATAAAACCGAACCATATTTCCTTCCGTAAATATTTATATAACTCTAGGTTTGTTTGACATATAGCTTTTGACGCTTGGTCGATTTGAGTTTTTGATTTTTTTGGTTGGTTAGATGCTTAGGGAACTGAGATCCCCCCGGGAATTTTCACCCTAAGTGTTTACAAAAGTAAGCCCCACGCAAGAACGTGGGGCTTAGCTTTTAATATAGGTTCTCTTATTTAAGGGGCCGCGACAGCACCTAACACATAAAGTTGATCCATGGTTGGTGATTCACTGCCTCCTTCAGGTTCGAGAGTGATCCCGAATGCCTGGGATTCATTGGCATTTTCAAGAGTAAATATCTTATTGTCGTCTAGTGAGAATTCATCCAGTAATCCAATGCTTGTAGGAGTTAGTGGCTCAAGTTTTAATGACCATACCTGGTATACCTTTCCTCGAGGCGGTTCTGGCAAATCTTTGGCATCTATATAAGCTTTATTTTCTTCTTTGTTCCAATAGACCGCTGCATAGGCTCCAGGAGCTGCATTTTGTCCTTGTAACGGTACTTTGGAAACATTCTTATCTCTTAAGACTGCAAGTAGTTCTTCCGCTTTCTCTTTGTTTTCTCTTGCATCTGCGATCTGTTGTTCCATTCTTGCCGTTTTCGCTTTTTCAGCGTTCAGCTGTTCTCTAAGTTCGTTCTTATCTTCAAATACAAAGAAGAGACCAACAAGTAACAGAATGGTTGCAGCCCAACCTATATAAGACACCCAATTGGTTCCTTCGTCTCTATCGATCTCAACTACCTTAGGCTCGGCTTTTTGACTTAATTTTTGCTTGATGCTGGCCAATACCGCTTCCGCATTGTAATTTGGCGCAGCTGAAGAGGATAACCTTTGCAGAGCGTTCTCGATCTCCTCAACCTCTTTCCTGATCTCAGGATGTTCTTTTAAGGCCTGGCTTACTTCACGGCTCTCTGCCTCAGTAAGTGCACCGTAAACATAAAGTTCCAGGATTCCAGATGATATGTATTCTTGTATATTCATTTCTTATTCTGCTAACATTTCTCTAAGCTTGTTAATACAAGCTCTGTTCCTGGTTTTAACCGTTCCTAGAGGCATATCCAACTCCTCAGCCGCATCTTTCTGTGTAAAACCTTTAAAGAACAGGAGGTCTATTAATTTCTTACAGACTGGCTTCAGGATATCGATATATTTTTGGATCCCGATAGCATCTGCTTTTGCTGAAAAGTTCGAATTGCTCTCCAGAACATTTACGAAATTATCTGCTGTAAGGTTTTTCTGAGTATTCTTATGACTTTTAGATCTTATGTGGTCTATAGAAGCATTTCGGGCTATATTCAGGATCCAGGTAAAGAACCTTCCTTTATCTGAATTGTAGGAAGATGCATTGTCCCATATCTTTAGGAATACATCCTGTAATATTTCCTCGGCAATTTTTTCATCTTTTAAAATACTATATATAATTCCATATACACTCTCTGAATACAATTGATAAATCCTTTCAAAGGCCTTCTGATTACCATTTTGTAATTCGAGGATTAGTCCGTCCTGCTGCATAGATTTTATTTGAGGAAATAAATATAGTCTTAATTGCTAAATAAAAAAAGCGGCCAGATGGCCGCTTAACATTCTATTATTTTAATAGGAATTATTTCTGGATCACACCACAACCTACACGTGTACCTGCAGCACCAGAAGGCTGAGAAGTATAGTCATCTACACCATCATGCACGATCACGGCTTTCCCTAAAATATCTTTCTTTTCATCACCACAACCTATACACCATTCGTCTGTGCTCATATTTACGGTTCCATTCCCATTAGCATCAACTTCAAAGTTTCCTATGTCACCTTTATGATAACCTTCAGAATCTCCCCATTTCCCGTGTTGAGCGTCTGTAGGGTTCCAGTGTCCTCCGGCAGAAGAACCATCGGCAGCTGAACAATCACCTTTTTCGTGAATATGGATAGCGTGTTTACCTTCCGCAAGTCCTGAAATAATAGCAGTCATGGAAACTTCGCCATTTTCTTCAGTAAATACCACATTACCACTAAGGTTGGAATCACTAACAGAATTCAAGGTTACTTTCACCTTTTTTACTTCTTCTTCCTGTTTTTCCATATCAGAACTCATTTCAGTTTCTGATTGGGTATCCATTTCATTTTCTTTTTTCTCATTCTTACAACTTGTGAAGACTAAACCTGCACAAAGAATAAGTGATAAACTAATACGTTTCATAAAATTTCGATTGGTTAAATTTTAATTTAATACTCCTAAATTAAGCCTATTCGCAGGTAACACCAAAGATTTAAGTATAGCTTAACAATGCGCTTTAGGCTATTAAAATTCACTAACTCTTTAATTTAGTTCTTATCTGTCCCTTTGTAGAAAGAGTTTTATGGACAGGGCATTTATCTGCGATCTCCAATAAGCGTTCAATTTGTTTATTGTCAAGTTCTCCTTTTATAGAGATTTCCCTTTCAAAACTATCTATTTTAGCCTTGTCGTCCTCGCAATTTTCGCAATCATCTGCATGTTTTTTAGAATAACTTACATGGGTTTCCACATTCTCAATTTTCCATTCCTTTCTTCTGGCATACATTTGAATAGTCATGGAGGTACAGGCAGCCAGTCCGCTGGAGACGAGTTCATATGGGTTAGGACCCAGGTCGCTGCCTCCTGCTTTTACCGGTTCATCAGCAACAAAATAGTGTTTTCCGGCGATGATCTGGGTGGTGTATCCATGTGCGCCTAAATTAGCCATTACCTCGTGATCGGTCTCTAATTCAGGAACTTCAGGCTGTTCAATGTATTTACTAGCCCATGCTGCTATTACGTTTCCGGCGTATTCTGAATCAGATCTTGTACTAAGCATATGATCTGCTCCATCAAGGGTAATGAAGCTCTTGGGATGTCTTGCGACTTTATAAAGTTCTTCCGCATGGTTTATAGAAACAATCTTATCCTGTGGTGAATGCATTATGAGCAAAGGCGTCCTAATTTCCTGAAGAACTTTAGAATCATTATTGTTTTTTAGATCATCCACGAAGTGTTTTTTGATCTGGAAGCTCCTCCCGCCGATATTTATGCTCGCAGAACCGTCTTTTTCTATTTCATCGAGGCTGGATTCAAAATGCTTCTTTACATGGCTTAAATTTGAAGGTGCATTTATGGTCACAATAGTTTTAACCGATTCTATTTTTTTTGCTGCGAACAGGGCAGCAGCTCCACCTAACGAATGTCCTACGATAATAGAAGGGGCGTTATATTCCTTTTTTAAGAAATTAGCTGCAGAAATAAGATCCTCAACGTTTCCGGAGAAATTTGTGTCTTCAAAATCACCATCACTTTCACCAAGCCCGGTAAAGTCGAATCTTAATACTCCATAACCTTTTGAAGCCAAACTTTTGCTAATATTTGATGGAGCATGAAAGTTCTTATTACAGGTAAAGCAGTGAGCAAAAAGAACAAAATTAAGAGGCTTCTTATTGGTAGGTAACTCCAGAACTCCTTTTAAAGTTTTAGAATCAGAATTTTCGAAACTTACATCAAGTCTTTGCATAATCTTCTTTTATTTGAATAGCACTTCCAGCCTATATCCAAGAATAAAAAAAAGCCGCCGTAAAGGCAGCTTTAATTCTGATAAACTATTCTTAAAGTTCTTTTATTTTAATATTTCTGAACCATACCTTATCGTCGTGGTCCTGTAAAGCTATGTAACCTTTCCGGCTGGAACCAAAGTCCTCCCAATCGCTAAATTTAGAATTTTTAACCATCTCCATCCATTCTTCACCATTCACAGGGAATTCGGTCACTTTTACTCCGTTCAATTTCACCCAACCGGTATTACTTTCATGATCTATATGAATAACTTCCGTGTTCCATTCTCCGGCAGGTTTAGTAACATCTTCTCTTGGAGGAACCATATCGTATAAGGCTCCGGCCGTACGGTTAGGGCCATTCTTGGCATCGGGATGTCTTTCATTATCGAGGATCTGAATCTCAGGTCCCGTATAATAAGGCTCATCATATTTTTCCATTTCCTGAACTCCCCAAAGGATACCGCTGTTTCCACCTTCAGAAATCTTCCATTCTATCTGAAGTTCGAAATTTTCATATTTATCCTTGGTCATTAGGTATTCCTTGATTCTTTTGTCTCCTTCAGCAGGGGCAAAGGAAATTGTTCCATCCTCAACGGTCCACTGGCTTGATATTGAATCTCTGTTATAGGTTTGCCAAGAATCAAGGTTGGTACCGCTAAATAGTACGTTCCATTCATCTTTCTCCATGTTTTCGGCAGTTTTCATCTCTTTGTTGGAAGCAGCTTCTGTTTCTTCTGAATCCTTATTTTCATTCTTGCAGGCCGCAAATAGAACAATGGAGCAACCTATTAAAATTATCTTTTTCATGCTTAGTTAGTTTTAAGTCCTAAAATTCGTTTTAGTTTGTTTTTATCAATTTCAGATCCTGAAAAGTCATCGAATCTCTTTTGGGTAGCTTCAATAATATGCTTCTGAATAAATGGTGCACCTTCTCTAGCACCCTGATCTGGTGATTTGATACAGCATTCCCATTCCAGAACAGCCCAGACATCACAACCATATTCGGTGAGTTTAGAAAAGATAGTTTTAAAATCTACCTGGCCATCACCAGGATGTCTGTACCTGCCGGCTCGGTCTTTCCAGTCACCATATCCTCCAAACATTCCTTTTTTGCCTGTAGGATTGAATTCAGCATCCTTTACATGGAACATTTTGATATAATCGTGGTAGTGATCTATATATTCTATATAATCTAATTGCTGCAATACGAAGTGACTTGGATCATAAAGAATATTAACCCGTTTATGGTTATGTGTAGCATCAAGAAATCGCTCAAAGGTAACCCCGTCATGAAGGTCTTCACCGGGATGTATCTCATAACAAACATCAACTCCCTGTTCATCAAATTCATTCAGAATAGGCAGCCAGCGCTTGGCTAGTTCTGCAAAGCCCATTTCTACAAGACCATCAGGTCTTTGTGGCCATGGGTGCGCGGTATGCCATAGAAATGACCCGCTAAAGGTTCCATGAACGTCAAGTCCTAGGTGTCTACTTGCTTTTGCAGCATATTTAAGCTGATCGATGGCCCAGTTGGTCCGTTTTTCAGGATTATTCTTGTATTCATCTGGTGCAAAATTATCAAACATTATATCATAGGCAGGATGCACAGCTACCAGTTGTCCCTGTAAGTGTGAACTGAGTTCAGTGATCTCCAGTCCGTAAGATTCTACCTTGCCTTTAAGTTCATCACAGTAAGTTTTGCTTTCAGCGGCTTTTTTAAGGTCGATAAGTCTTATTTCCCAGGTTGGGATCTGAATTCCTTTATAGCCAAGATCTGATGCCCATTTACACAGGCCATCCAAAGAATTGAATGGTTCCTTATCGTCCATGAACTGGGCCAGAAATACGGCAGGTCCTTTAATAGTCTTCATTTTCTAATATTTTGTATTAGTCTTCCATTTTTATCCAAACATTACCTTTTTGATGGGAAGAGACGGTTTTTTCGATAAAATTCATTCCGCGTAAACCGTCATTAAGTTTTGGGTAAGCGCCTTCAAATTTTGACTTATCTTTAATAGCCATTGCTACTCCATAGTAAATATTTCCCATAGAATCGAAAATACCTTCAGGGTGGCCAGGTGGTAATTTGGTGCCTTCCAGAGAAAACTCACTAAGATAACCGTGACCAGGTTTTAGAACCTGTAAAGGTTTATCCTCTTTTAGCAGGTAGAGATAATTGGGGTTTTCCTGTTCCCATTTTAAACCACCTTTGTCACCATAAACCTGAACCGTAAAATTGTTCTCTTCACCGGTTGCGATCTGGCTTGCCCTTAGGACTCCTTTTGCTTTTCCAGGGAATCTCATGAGTACAGTGCCGTCAATATCCATTGGGTTATCTTCATACAGGTAATTTAGATCTGCGAGGATATTCTCTACTTTCATTCCGGTTACATATTCAGCCATATTAAAAGCATGAGTTCCTATATCACCTATACAGCAGCTAATTCCAGATTTCTCCGGGTCCAGTCTCCAGGTAGAAGATCTCTTTTCCTTATCGTGTATCAAAGGATTGATCCATCCCTGATAGTATTGAACATCTACTTTTTGAATATTTCCTATCTCCCCGTTTTTGATCATGCTCTTCATCTGCCTTATCATCGGGTAACCAGTATAGGTATAGGTGACTGCAAAAATGGCTTTTGTTTTTTCCTGAATTTCGTTCAAGATCTTTGCCTCTTCGTAAGTAGTTGTCAGAGGTTTTTCACAGATCACATTAAAACCGTTTTCCAGTAACTTTTTTGCCATTGGAAAATGCAGGAAGTTAGGGGTGAGTACAGATACTGCCTGTAGTCTCTTATCTGCTGGAAGGTTTTTTTCTTTTGCTATAAGTTCATCCAGATCTTTATAAATTCTGGAACTGTCTAGTTGAAGCTTTTCCCCAAAATTTAGGCTTTTCTCATGTTGTAAGTCAAAAACTCCTCCTATGACCTCAAATTGGTCGAACATATTTGCTGCCACTCTGTGCAGTATTCCAATTAAGGAATCTTCTCCGCCTCCCAGTATTCCCAGTCTTATTTTAGCCATAATTATATTTTTTATATTTCGATATCCTTTTTGTCGATCTTTTCATTTCTAAAAAATATAGCAAAAAGGAGCATAACACCAAATGCAAAAGCTGATGGATAGATCCAGATGGTTTCCCAATCATGCATTTTGTCTCCAGTAAGGTATGCGTTGGTGATTAGACCAGCAACATAGAAACCTATTAACATTCCTACTCCATATGTTGCCAGGGTTATTAATCCCTGGGCTGAACTTTTATATTTTGAACCTGCTTTGAAATCGGTATAGATCTGTCCAGATACAAAGAAGAAATCATAACAAATTCCGTGCAGGGCAATTCCGGTTAGTAACATAAATATAAGCTCACCAGAATTTCCATAGGCGAAAAGCAAATATCTTAAGGTCCAGGCCAGCATCCCCGCGATAATGGTCATTTTAAAACCGAATCTTTTAAAAAAGAAGGGGAGGAGAAGCATAAATAATACTTCGGAAACCTGACCAATGGTCATAAGTCCCGTTGGATTTTCAACTCCTATTTCTGATAGAAAAGGATTGGTGTTTTGATAATAGAACGCCAGAGGGATACAAATTAACACGGAGGCCAGAAAGAACATTAGAAAATTCCTGTCTTTCAGAAGGCTTAGTGCATCCAGCCCGAGGGTTTCAACGATACTTACTTTTTTAGACCTGTCTGCAGTGGGAGGTGTCTTTGGTAATGTGAAACTGAAAAGGCCAAGGAAACCAGAGGCTATACTCACCATTAGAAAAGTATATTTTAACATCCCATCCTGTCTTGCTTCCGGAGCATCCCAGTAGAACAAATAACTTATAACTAACCCGGCTACGATCCAGCCGATAGTTCCGAATACTCTGATAAATGAAAACTCTTTCGCAGGATCTTTCATCTGGTTGAAACTTACTGAATTAACCAGAGCCAGGGTAGGCATATAGGCGATCATATAAGCCAGAACCAACGGATAGAACTCAGCGAAATCTGTACTTATATACATCATATATAGAAGTACTGCGCCGGTAATGTGCAAAATTCCGAGTATTCTTTCGGCATTAAAGAACCTGTCTGCTATAAGTCCAATAATAAAAGGAGCAATGATTGCGCCCCAAGATTGGGTAGAAAATGCAGTAGAGATCTGTACATCAGAAGCGTTTAGATTATAACCAAGGAAAGTTCCGAGAGTAACAAACCAACCTCCCCAAATGAAGAATTCCAGGAACATCATAAGGGAAAGTTGAAATCGAACAAGTTTATTCATGATCTAAAGATTGGAGTTTATAGTTGCTTGCCAGCTTTTATTAGTAAGTTTTTAGTAGCCATGATCCCATTTTCAGCGGAAACTTCTCCGCCTTCGAATTCTACACCAATGAAACCATCATAACCGCTATTCTTAACAATTTGAAGCATTTTTTTATAATCGATCAGATCTTCATTTCCGTCTTCATCAAAAGTGTATGATTTTGCGCTCACGGCCTTTGCATATGGCATCATTTTCTCGACACCTTCATATCTAGGAAATTCTTCAACGCATTTAGCATCCCATCTCTGGCCGCCTTCACGTTTCAGGCAGAAATTGCCAAAGTCTGGCAGGGTGCCACAGTTTTCCATATTTACCCCTTGCATCACCTCTACAAGCAGGTCTGCATTGGAAGACAGGTAGCCGTGATTTTCAACTAATATATTTATGTCTTTAGTAGTGGCATATTCAGATAATTTTGAAAGGGCATCTATAGAATTCTGTTTCCATTCCTCTGGAACTTCGCTGCCAAAAAGATTCACTCTAATAGAATGGCATCCTAAGTAACTGGCAGCATCAACCCATTTTTTGTGATTATCTACCGCTTTATTTCTTTCTATAGAATCGTTGGCGGCAAGATCACCCTCACCATCAATCATTATAATTAGGTTCTTTACATCGTATTCTTTGCTTTTTGCTTTAAGGCTATCAAGCACGATTTTCATTTCCGCCTCAGGATCTTCAGCATTATTGATCCTTTCAGTATAAAAACTATTTACATATTCTATTCCTTCAAATCCCATTTCACTTGCCTTTTGGGCGAAATCCATAGGGTCCAGGTCACCTTCATATATTGGTGTATGTAATGACCATTGCGCCAGGGAAAGTTTAAAAAATAAGGAATCTGAAGAGGCAACTACTTCCTCCTCAATAGAGGAATCAGAAGTATCTGTTTTTTGTTTGCATGAAACCTGGAAAAAGAAGAGTGTGCAAAGCAGCATCGTTAACGATACTTTCAAAGAATTTAAGTTCATTATTTAATTGGATAAGTGATTTTGTAAAGCTTTTATGGAATATGAAAATAAATGTAACCTTTTTTTTAAAGATGTAAAATTATGAGCATAAATTTATATATTTGATAGACTTCGACGTAAATTTTTATCAATAAAATAAGAGATTGTGAGTGTATTTTATGAAAGTGACAATTATGACGCTATAGTTGTTGGTACTGGTATTAGCGGTGGCTGGGCTGCAAAGGAATTATGTGAGAAAGGTTTTAAAACTCTGGTTTTGGAACGAGGACGCATGGTGGAGCATGTTAAGGACTATCCTACTATGAATGATGATCCATGGGACTATAAATTCAAGGGAGAGGTTCCTAGGGAAGAAGTAAAGAGACAATTTAAGCAGAACAGAACTGGATATACTGTTTCAGAACCAAGTAAACACTGGTTTGTTGATGATATTAAGCACCCTTATAATGAGGTGAAAAGATTTGACTGGATGCGTGGTTATCACGTAGGTGGAAGATCTATTATGTGGGGGCGCCATAGTTACAGGCTTAGTGAAATGGACTTTGAGGCTAATAAAAAGGATGGTGTAGGAGTCGACTGGCCCGTGAGGTATAAAGATGTTGCTCCATGGTATGATTATGTTGAATCTTACATTGGGGTTTGTGGTGAAAAATTAGGATTAAGTCAGTTACCTGATGGAGAATTTCTACCTCCTATGGATCTGAATTGCGTTGAAGATCATTTAAGACAAAGCATAGCTGAAAATTTTGGAGGTCGCGTAATGACTTCTGGAAGGGTTGCTCATATTACTGGTGACAAAAAATTTGAAGGTAGATCTAAGTGCCAGTTTAGAAACCGATGTATAAGAGGCTGTCCTTATGGTGGTTATTTCAGTAGTAATTCTTCTACTTTACCGGCAGCAGAGCGAACAGGCAATATGACTCTGAGACCTAATTCAGTAGTTAGCGAAGTTATTTATGATCCTGAAACCAAAAAGGCTACCGGAGTAAAAGTGATCGATGCCAACACAAAAGAAACTATGGAGTTTAAAGCAAATGTGATTTTCTTATGTGCATCTGCTGTAGCTTCAACGAGCATTCTTATGCAATCAAAATCCGATCGTTTTCCCGATGGAATGGGGAATGATTCCGGGGAATTAGGTCACAATGTAATGGACCATCACTTCAAGGCAGGTGCATCGGGCAATTATGAAGGTTTTGAGGACAAATACTATAAAGGAAGAAAACCAAATGGCATATATCTGCCCAGGTTCAGAAACCTGAACGGTAACGATAAAGACCTCGGATTTATAAGGGGGTATGGATACCAGGGTGGAGCTAGCAGAACAAATTGGTCTGATACTATTGCTGAAGCAGCATACGGGGAAGAACTTAAGAAGGCGATCACCGCACCGGGAGGTTGGAACATGGGCTTGATGGGATTTGGAGAAACTCTGCCTTACCACGAAAATAAAATGACCTTAGACTATGATAAGCTGGATGATTGGGGTCTACCTACCGTAACCTTCGATGCTGAATTCAAGGAAAATGAATTGAAAATGCGTGAGGACATGGTAGCACAGGCGGTTGAAATGCTTGAAAAAGCAGGTTTTAAAGATGTTGAAGGCTATGATGACATAGGAGCTCCGGGCTTGGGTATCCATGAAATGGGAATGGCCAGAATGGGGCGTGATCCAAAGACATCTGTCCTCAATGGAAATAACCAGGTTCATGGTGTACCAAATGTCTATGTCACAGATGGAGCCTTTATGACATCTGCAGGTTGTCAAAATCCGTCGCTTACCTATATGGCGATGACCGCCAGGGCAGCAGATCATGCTTCAAAGAATTTCAAAAAGTCTAATGCTTAAAATTTAGAATTATGAAAAGGAGACAAGCTTTAAAAAATATAGGATTAGGTGCAGGAATATTTGTAATAGGTCCTTCTACGCTCAGTTTATTACAAAGTTGTAAGAATGAACCGGAATATGATTGGCAACCTACCTTTCTAACGGCATCTCATGGATTTGCTCTTAAAAAGGTATTAGATGTCATCTTACCATCTTCAGATACACCGGGAGCTTCAGATCTTAATATTCCTCAGTTTATAGATTCTTATATGGATCAGGTGGCAGAGGTTGAGCAACGTGAAAGGTTTCAGGAATCTGCAGACGCATTTTCCAGAGCTTTCAAAGAAGAATATGATAAAGAACAGGAGGAAGGAAATAATGAAGATTTCGAAAATCTGATCAAAAAATATCTAAAAGCGACTCCAGCTCAGAAGGAAATCTTTGACAAACGAAATACAGAAACCCAGGATGCCATTAGAGATCCGGAATATGTCATGGATAATGATGCTGGTGCGTATGCCTATTTAACAACTATAAGGAATATTGGAATTTGGGCATGGAAGAATAGTGAACAGGTAGGCGAAAACGTAATGTGGTATGATCCTATTCCAGGTGAGTATATACCATGTGGGCCTGTTGATGAGTTAGGAAATGGAAAAGCGATGTCTTTATAAAATTTACCAGGAAAGAGATAAAAAGGTAGATAGCTGTGGTTTCAATAAGGAAGACCTTTAAGACTTAGGAATAAGTGTAATGTTAAAAATCATTGGATTACGAATATGGTATTTTGGCCAGATTATTTTTTAAAAAATAATCAAAAATGAAAATTTTTGTAGGAATAATTAATGATTTAGGGGCTTAGATAGATTTTAATTTTGTTTATTTTTCATAGTTTAACAACTTTATTAACAATTTTTTGTATAAATTGATAGCAGTTCAGAAATTTTTCTGAGCGTTTTCCAACTAAAACGTATTTTTTATGAAACAAATTATCTTTAGGGGCCTATTGTTTATTTCGGTCTTCCTTTTCTATGGGATGGTAAATGCACAGCAGACGGTTACCGGGACGGTAACCGATGAGACTGGTCCGCTACCCGGCGCGACAGTTGCAATTAAAGGTACCTCAACAGGAACCACCACAGATTTCGATGGTAATTACACAATTAACGATGTGCCAGAAGATGCTACTCTGGTATTTAGTTTTGTAGGTTACGAAACTCAAGAAGTTCCCGTTGAAGGCAGAACAACGATAGATGTAAATCTGGCTACCGATGCTTCCGAACTTGATGAGGTGGTTTTGATCGGTTACGGTCAAACAACCGTGAGGGATGCTACCGGAGCAGTGTCATCTGTAAAAGCTGAAGAATTTAACAAAGGTATCAACACCTCACCAGACCAGTTATTACAAGGTAGGGTAGCAGGTGTTCAGATCACCCAGGCCAGTGGTGAACCTGGAGCAGGGGCTAACATTAGAGTAAGAGGTACTTCCTCGATCAGGGCAGGAAATGATCCTTTGATCGTTGTTGATGGTGTTCCTTTAAGTGGAGGAAACGTGAGTCCAGGAAGTGATACCGGGCTTGGTAGAAGAGGTTCTACTAACCCTTTGGCGTTTATTAACTCTAGTGATATCGCCAGTATTGATATTTTGAAAGATGCATCTGCAACGGCAATCTATGGTTCCCGTGGAGCTAATGGTGTTGTTTTGATTACAACCCGTGGGGGTAGAAGCGGTAAGCCGCAGGTGAGTTTTAATTCTTCATTCCAATCAAGTACGATTTCGAATGAATATGATCTTATTTCTGCTGAGGACTATCCAGGAATCGCAACCAGTGTTGGCAATCCTAATCCGGATCTTGGTGCTCGTTTAGATCCTTTTGGCTCTATTTTACGAACCGCCTTTACTCAGCAACATGACTTTTCTTATGGATCAGGTGGAGATACCGGAAACTTTAGAATTTCTCTTGGTTTACTTGATCAGGAAGGAATTGTAAAAGGTACCGGACAGGAAAAATATACCGGTAATATCAATATTACCCAGCGTGCTTTTGATGATGTGGTAACTTTTAAATCTAATATCATATACTCTTATATAAAGGACGACGGGGAAGCAATTTTTGAAAATGCTTCTGCAGAAGGAGATTTAATGTCTTCAACTTTGAGATGGAACCCAACGAGACCATTCTATAATGAGGATGGATCGTATAATCAACCAAGTGATAACCAGAGAAACCCACTTGCTTTCCTTGATTATTTTGAAGATAAGACAGAAACATCAAGAATACTTGCAAACCTTTCTACTACGGTAAATATTACTGAAGGACTTGATTATAAATTCAATATTGGTTTAGACAGAAGTGAGTCTACCAGAAGAACTTCTATTTCTAGTGATTTTAATGCCAATAACATTTTAGGAAGAGGTGTAGCTTCTTACGAGGATAACTATAACTTCAACAAATTATTCGAGCATACCTTAAGCTATAATTCAGATATCGCAGCAAACCTAAAACTGGATGCGGTTGTTGGTTATTCTTATCAGAGTTTCGAAGCTAAAGGGAATAGTTTAATTGCTCGTGATTTCAGTATTGCAGATCAGGATAAGTATATTAAGGATATTGGTTATGCAGCTACTATCCAGCCAACCGATGTTTTGGCATACTATAATCCATCTTCAGAGTTACAGTCTTTCTTCGGTAGAGCGAACTTGAACTATAACAGTAAATACTTATTAACTGCTACTTTAAGAGCCGATGGTTCAAGTAAATTTGGTAGTAATAACAGATATGGATATTTCCCATCTGTAGGTGCTGCCTGGAGAATTGTTGAAGAAGGATTTTTACCTGCAGCAATTTCAGATCTTAAGTTAAGAGGTAGCTGGGGTATCACCGGTAACCAGGAATTTCCTGCTGGTTCTGCACAAACACAATTCGGACCAACAGATGATGGCTCAGCAGTACAACAGGTAAACGTAGCTAACCCAGATTTACAATGGGAAACCACCGAGCAGTTTGGTATAGGAATGGATTTTGGATTTCTAAATGATAGAATTACAGGGTCATTTGATTATTTCACTAGAACTACAAACGACCTGTTGTTTAGATTGCCAGCGATTCAGCCGGCGCCTAATGTGAATTACTGGACAAATTTCGATGATATCGAAATTGAAAACCAAGGGTTTGAGATCTCTTTTAATGCGAGCGTTATTCAAAATGAAGACTGGACCTTTGATGTGTCGTATAACATGGCATTCCTTGATAACACTATTTCTAATGTTAGTAATCAATTCCCAATTGGTATCCCAACTGGTGAGGTGAATGGTAGAAGTTTAACTGGACAAAGATCACAGTTGCTTTATGACAATCAACCTCTCTATGCTTTTTATCTTCCTATATTTAATGGATATGATGCGAATGGAGCACCAACTTATGTAGATGTAAATGGAGATGGAACGGTAAACCCAAACTTTGATGGGCCTGGAAGAACTTCAGATAGAGATTTCGTAGGAGATCCTAACCCAGATATGACTTTAGGTATTGGATTGAATGCCACATTTAGAAATTTCGACTTTAGTGCTAATTTAAATGGAGCTTATGGTCATCAGATATATGATAACACTAATGCAGCATTGTTTTATAAAGCAGCGGTTGCTAATGGTGATAACGCCACTTACGCAGAGGTAAATTCAAATGCCGACCCAGAAAATGGTGGACCATTCCTATCTACAAAAGACTTGCAAAGCGGGGACTTCTTAAGACTTAATAGTGCTTCTATTGGTTATACTTTTATGGGTGAACAAGATTTCTCTGTAGACTGGTTGAATTCATTGCGTGTATATGTTGCTGGACAGAACCTTTTTGTTATTACTCCTTATGATGGATTTGACCCAGAGGTGAATGTAAATAAAGCTATTGACGGAGTTCCATCATTCGGTATAGATTATACTTCCTATCCAAGAAGCAGAAGTTTTACGGTAGGAATAAATGCAAACTTTTAATAAAATATTCTTATGAAAAAAATAGTATTAATTTTATTCGTTAGCATTCTTACATTCGGGTGTACTACGCTGGATGAGGAATTGAACGATACAGTTGGTAGTGAAGTTGCAGCTACTACTGCAGATACAGAGTCACTACTCACTTCGGCTTACCAGGCTATGAGGATGTTTGATACACAGGATAACATTTTCGCTTTACAGGAGCACACATCAGATGAACTAGCCGGACCTACTCGTGGTCCAGACTGGGATGATGGTGGAGTTTGGAGAAACCTGCATACACACAGCTGGGCTAGCTCTAATAACTTTATAAACAATGCCTATACAGGTTTATTAAGTGGAATTTTCCGTTCTACCCAGGTTTTGGAATTTGACCCGAATCCTGAGCAGGCTGCACAAGCGAGATTCTTAAGAGCGTTTTTCGCTTTCCATTTGGTAGATAACTTTGGATTGGTTCTGGGTAGAGAGCCTGGAGAAGACCTTACGTCCCCTCCATCTATTACTTTGAACAGACCTGAAGGAATCAATTTTGTTATTGCAGAATTAGAGGAAATCATAGATGATCTTCCAGATACCGGAGACCCATCAGTAGCAAATCAAAATGCTGCTCACTTTTTACTAGCAAAGGCTTACTTGAACAAAGCTGTATATATGGCGACAGACGCAAGTACCAATGCAGCCTCGGCAGGACCTTTCAGCTTCGATTCAGGTGATATGAACACGGTGATCTCTCATGTTGATGCGATCATTAGTTCTGGAGATTATGAATTAGAAACTATGTATTTTGATAACTTCTCTCCAACAAATTCAGACGATAGTTCTGAAAATATATTCGTAAGCCAGAATGACCGGGGAAATAATCCTGCAAATACCCATTCCAGATGGCACATGACCCTTCACTACAATAACCAGCCAGATGGTTGGAATGGATTTGTAACCCTTGCAGAGATCTATGATCTGTACGAAGATGGAGATATGCGTAGAGAGTTTACTCCAGATTATTTCGAAGGAAATACCGGAATGAATGCAGGTTTCTTATTAGGTCAGCAATATGCTGCAGATGGAACTCCTCTTGAAGATAGGAACGGAGATCCATTAGCATTTACAAAAGATTTTTCACTTACCGCTGCAAGTGAGGTAGCAGGAATCAGGGTTATAAAGTATCCTGTAGATTTTGTAAATACTGCATCACCGGGAAATGATTATGTTCATTTTAGATTAGCAGATGCTTTATTGATGAAGGCGGAAGCAATCTTAAGAGGGGGTTCTGCAACTATGGGTGATACTCCTGAGTCTTTAGTTAATTCTATTCGAGTTCTAAGGGGAGCTTCAGATCTTGCTGCTGTAACCTTAGATGATCTTATAGATGAACGAGCTAGAGAGTTATATTGGGAAGGATGGAGAAGAAATGATCAGATTCGTTTTTCTACTTATTTAGATGCGCACCATGAGAAACCGGAAACAACAGAAACATATTTGTTGTTCCCTATTCCACCAGCAGCATTATCTACGAATCCAAATATCTCTCAGAATCCTGGATATTAATTAGATTTTGTGTTCATAATTTTAAAGCCTTTCCGTAATTTGGAAAGGCTTTTAATTTAATACAGCTTAACCCCAAATAGCCGATTTTGAAAAGATCAGTTTTATTATTGTGTTGTATTTTCCTTATTATCTCTTGTGAAGATGAAACCAACATCCTTGAAGATGCCAGGTTTCAGATCTTACCTTCAGAAGAAACCGGTGTTAATTTTAAAAATGAGATCACCTCTACTAAAGATCTCAATATCCTTAATTACCTGTATTTCTATAATGGAGCCGGTGTAGCTGCTGCAGATTTTAATAATGACGGGCTCATTGATCTTTATTTCTCTGCCAACATGGATAGCGATAAGCTTTTTCTTAATCAGGGTAATTTTAAGTTTAAAGAAATATCCAAATCTGCAGGTATTCAACAAAAGAAATCCTGGTCTACCGGTGTAACTATTGTAGATATCAATAATGACGGACTTTTAGATATCTACGTTTGCGAGGTAGGTAACTATAAAACACTTAAAGGGGTAAATAAATTATATGTAAACCAGGGCAATGACCCAGATGGAATACCTTCGTTTACTGAGGAAGCTGAAAAATATAATTTGGATTTCAGTGGGATGTCTACCCAATCTGCATTTTTTGATTACGATTTGGATGGAGACCTTGATGTTTTTTTAATGAATCATTCAGTTCATCCAAATTCAAATTATGGAATGGGAACTACCAGAAATGTTATAGATAGTATTTCTGGAGATCGCTTATTTATAAATGAAAATGGCAGGTTTAAGGACGTATCAGAGGAAAGCGGAATCTTTAGTAGTAAAATTGGTTATGGACTAGGTCTTGCGATTGGAGATCTCAACAATGATGGTTATCCCGATATTTATGTAGGTAACGATTTTTTTGAGAATGATTACCTGTATATAAATCAAACTGATGGAACCTTTAAAGATCATATTTCGGAAGATAACAGTGGTATAGAACACACCTCTCATTATTCTATGGGTGTTGATATTGCCGATTTTAATAACGATGGGCTGCAGGATATAATCAGTCTGGATATGCTGCCTGAAGACCTTACCACCTACAAGGCCTCGGGAACCGATTATTCTTATCAGATATATAATAATTATTTGAATAAAGGTTATGCAAACCAGTACATGCAGAATGCTTTGCAGTTAAATCAGGGGAATTTCAATTTTAGCGAAATAGCGCATCTTTCTGGCATAGCCGCAACAGAATGGAGTTGGGCGCCATTATTTGCAGATCTTGATAATGACGGAAAAAAGGATCTTTTTATCTCCAACGGTATTTTAGGAGCGACAAACGATATGGATTACATAAGCTTTATCGCTAATGAAAATATCCAGAAACGCTTAAGTAAAGGAATTACCGATCAGGATTTAAAGATTATAAAAGAGATCCCTGAAAAACGAACTCCCAACTATTTTTTTAAGAATAGCGGTGAGTTTCATTTCGAAAACATGGATTCTAAATGGATAGAGAGTGAGAAATCTTTTAGTAACGGCGCAGTGTATGCAGATCTAGACAATGACGGTGATCTTGACCTTGTAACCAATAACGTGAATTCTGAAGCCTTTATTTACAAAAATCTAAGCCATGAAAAGGACAGTTTAAATTACCTGCAGGTAAAATTCAGCGGTCCGGTAGAAAACAAATTTGGAATTGGAGCAAAGGTGAAAGTTTATAATGGCAAAAATGTCCAGATAATGGAAAATTACCCCACACGTGGTTTTATGTCTGCAGTTCCACCAGAATTACATTTCGGTCTGGGACAGGTAAATAAAATAGACTCGATAGAAATACATTGGCCCAGAGGCTATGTTCAACGTCTAAAAGATGTTCGGCCAGATCAAAAATTGAATATCAAATTTGAAGATGCAATTGAAATTACCACAGCATCAGATGAAAGGTTGGTAAATTCAGAAGATCTACTATTTAAGAATTCACATAGAGAATATTCATTTAAAGATTTTACCTATGAACCTCTGATCCCTTATTCACAGTCTAATCTTGGACCGAAAATTTCTGTTATCGATTTTAATAATGACGATAGGGAAGATATTTTTATCTCGGGAGATCAATTTAATCCTGGTAAAATGTGGCTTCAGGATGCTACCGGTAGTTTTGAAATTGATGAAAGAATTCAAATTAATTCAAAATCCAAAGAACCGGTAGGGCAGGTATTCTTGGATTTCAATAATGACAATGCGCTGGATCTTATTGTTGTTTATGGGGGAGTAGACCCCAATAATATCGATAAGAATTATCCGGAGCTTTACTTAAATAAGCATGGGGATTTGGAAAAAACGAGGATCCTTGAGAATATAGATATCAATGCTTCTGTAATAAGAGCGGCCGATTTTAATAATGATGGTTTTGAAGATATTTTTATCGCTAGTAATTCAGATTATGGAAGTTATGGAGATAGCCAGGATGCGATAATTCTACTCAATGAAAGTGGATCTGGTTTTGTTAGATCAAATGGATTTTCAAGGTCATTGAAAGATCTGGGAATGGCTTATGACGCAAAAATCGAAGATATAAATAATGATGGTTTACCAGATGTAGTGATCGCTGGTCATTATATGCCTTTAACTTTATTGCTAAATAACGCGAATGGAGAATTTATAAAAAAAGAAATAGCGAATACAGAGGGTTGGTGGAACTCTGTTGTGATCGAAGATTTTGATAAGGATGGTGATCTTGATCTCATAGCGGGTAACTGGGGTCTTAATAGCAGGTTGAAGGCTAGCGTAAAAAAACCTTTAAAGCTTTATCTGAATGATTTTGATGAAAACGGGAAAGTAGACCCTATTCTCACTTATTTTTATCAGGGCAGGGAAACTCCTCTGGCCACCAAAGATGAGCTGGCAAAGCAGATCCCTCAATTGAATAAATCCTTTTTATCCTACACTGCTTTCGCAGAAGCAGACTTTAATGATTATTTTTCAAAAGAGAAAATTGATAAAGCGAAATTAAAGAAGGTCGTAACCCTTGAAACTACTTTGTTTGAAAATAAAGGGAATCTTGAATTTTCGAAAAAGACCTTACCAAGGGAAATACAATTTTCTTCTGTCCATGATATTTTATTAACCGATCTGGATAGCGACGGTTTAACAGATCTCGTCCTGGGTGGGAATAACTATCATGTGAATACTCAGTTAGGCAGGTTGGATGCCAGTAAAGGTTTGATTCTTAAAAATAAAGGTGATCTGGATTTTGAATTAATCGGGAACAAACTTTACATTAATGGAGCGGTAAAATCAATAAATAAAGTAAAGGTTTTAAATGAGGATTTTCTCATTTTCGGAATAAACAATGACCAGACACAGTTTGTGAAATACCCCAAATTCAATGATTAAAAGAACGTTTAAAATTTTGATGATCCTTCTGGCGGTTTCCTGCGGAAGGGATACTGAGCAACCTGAAGCACAGCCTTCCGAAGACTTTCTTTTTACTGAAATGCCTTCAGATTCTACAGGAATAGATTTTATTAATAAAGTTGAAAACGAGAAGGACTTTAATATTTTCAATTATAGAAATTTCTATAATGGAGGAGGAGTAGGAATTGGCGATCTTAATAATGATGGTTTGCCTGATGTTTACCTTACTGCTAATAGAAAAAAGAACAAACTTTATTTAAATAAAGGAAATTTCAAATTTGAAGATATCACGGAATCTTCTGGAGCAGAGGGTAGCAAGTCATGGTCTACAGGGGTAACTATGGTAGATATAAATGCCGACGGGTTTTTAGATATTTATGTATGTAATGCAGGAAACCTGGAAGGGGACGATAAAAAGAATGAGCTTTTCATCAATAATGGTGACCTGACTTTTACCGAAAAAGCAGCTGAATATAATCTTGACGATAGTGGTTTTGGTACCCACGCAGCTTTTTTCGATTATGATTTAGATGGAGACCTGGATGTATATATACTTAACAACAGTTTTATTCCGGTAAGTAGTCTTGGCTATGTTAATAAAAGGGAAACCCGAAGTGAAGACTGGGATATACCTGAAGTGCTCAAAGGCGGAGGAGATAAATTACTAAGAAACGACATTGGCAAGTTCACTGATGTTAGCGAGGAGGCTGGAATCTACGGAAGCTTAATCGGTTTTGGTTTGGGTGTTACCATTGGTGATATTAACGGTGATATCCTTCCAGATATCTATGTTTCCAACGATTTTTATGAACGTGATTACCTTTATGTAAACCAGGGAGATGGCACCTTTAAAGAGCAAATAAAGGATTATATGCAGCACCTTAGCCTTTCTTCAATGGGAGCTGATATGGCCGATCTTAACAACGATGGCTTGCCTGAAATATTTGTGACAGATATGCTTCCCGAGGATGATGCACGCCTCAAGGAAACCGGTGATTATGAAAGATATGATCTGTTTCAGCTAAAGAAAAGCAGGGATTTCTATAATCAGTATATGCAAAATACCTTGCAATTAAATAATGGCGACGGTACATTTTCTGAAATTGCCCATTATAGTGGGGTGGCTAAAACCGACTGGAGTTGGGGGGCTTTGTTATTCGACATGGATAATGATGGCTATCGCGATATCTTCGTGAGTAATGGTATTTATCACGATCTTACCAATAATGATTTCATGGATTTTTTCGCCAATGATATCATTCAGAAAATGAGCATTACGGGAAAAAAGGAGGATATAGATAAGGTCATTAATAAAATGCCTTCTACACCAATCCCAAACTATGCGTTAAAGAATGGCAAGGAGCTCGTATTCGAGAACAAAGCCGAGGATTGGGGCTTAGATAATCCAGGTTTTTCTAATGGGGCTGCCTATGCAGACCTGGATAATGATGGGGACCTTGATCTTATTGTAAATAACTTCAATATGCCTGCTTTCGTTTATCGAAATAACAGCGAAAAGGAACAGCAGAACTTTATCAAAGTTAAAGTAAAAGGTGAAGATCAAAATACGATGGCGGTAGGCAGTATAATTGATTTATTCGCTGATGGGGAAATTATAAGGCAGGAATTGATTCCCACCCGTGGTTTTCAGTCTTCAGTAGATTATGTTCAAACCATTGGACTGGGAGATAAAAAGAAGATAGATTCGGTACAGATCATATTTCCAGATAAAAAACGCATGGTGGTAAAAGATCCGGAATTGAATTCCACTTTGGTTCTAGATCAATCCAAAGCCAACCAGAAATGGTCAAAAAGCTTTGAAGATAAAAAGACCTGGTTTGAAGAAATAGATACGAATTTCGAACCTCAAATAGAAGACCGTCATGTAGATTTTGATTATGAAGGTTTGATTCCTAAAATGCAATCCAGGGAAGGTCCCGCCATGGCCGTTGCAGATCTGGATAATGATGGCAACGATGATGTTTATATTGGTGGTGCTTTTGGGACTTCTGGCAGGATCTACCTTCAAGATAAGGCTGGACAACTTAAACAGATAGCTTTTGACGCCGGTGAGAATTTTGAAGATACAGATGCTGAATTTGTAGATATTGATGGTGATAAAGATTTGGATCTTTTAGTAAGCTCTGGAGGTAACTTCAAGAATGCCAGAACTGGTCTTCGCGTATATATAAACAATGGAAATCTTCAATTCAGCGATTACAAAATAGTGGCTTATTCACCGAATAATACCTCCAGCGTAGAAACAGCAGATATTGATAATGATGGAGACATGGATATTTTCCTTGGCGTGTATACCGTTCCCGGGATCTATGGACTTAAGGTTTCAAGTGTACTTCTGGAGAACGATGGAAAAGGAGAATTTAAAGATATTACCGAATCGGCAGCGCCTGAATTAAAGAATGTCGGAATGGTAAAAGCCGCGGTTTTTGAAGATCTGAATGGAGATGGTCAGAAAGACCTGACTGTGGTTGGGGAGTGGATGAGTCCTAAGGTCTTTATGAATCAGGAAGGGAGGTTTAAACTGAAGGAAAATGAGTTATCAGATTATGCAGGGTTATATAATAGTGTTCTAGTGAAAGATCTTAATAATGATGGTTTTCCAGACCTTGTTCTTGGAAATAGGGGTTCAAATGCCAGCTACCAGGCCTCTCAAACTGAACCCGCTAAAATGTTTGTGACAGACTTTGACCTTAACGGGACAACAGAGCAGGTTTTTACCAAAACCATTGAAGGCCGGGATATTCCCTTACATACTAAACGTGAATTGGCCGGACAGATCGTGTCAATTAAGAAAAAGAACATGAAGTTTAGCGAGTATTCGAATAAATCTGTGCAGGAACTTTTTGGATCTGAAATATTGGAAAATGCTGAAGTAAGTGTGATCAACAATTTTAAAAGTATTATAGCCTATAATGACGGAAAAGCTAATTTCAGAATAGAAGCCCTGCCGCCTCAGGCTCAATATTCCTGTATTTGTAGTATTAGTTCTGGTGATTTTAATAATGATGGAAACCGGGATTTGATACTTGCCGGGAACAATTATTCATTAAAACCCCAGTTTGGAAGGCTGGACGCCAGTTTTGGTACTATATTACTGAATGATAAAGAAGGTTTTAAGGTTGCAGATTCAGAAGATTCAGGATTGCTTTTAAAAGGCGAGGTTAAATCAATGAAATGGCTGAAAGATAAGAATGGCAATGAATACCTGCTAGCAGGAATCACCAATGCCAAACCCAAATTATTTAAGCGTAATGAGTAAAATTTCATGGGGCTTTCTTTTATCAATTTTGATCCTTCTTTCTTCCTGTGCAAAGGAAAAAAATGAAAATCTGGTGAAGGATAAGGATCATCTTTTTACCAAACTGAGATCTGAAGAAACTGGCATTGATTTTCGAAACGACCTTACCGAAACAGATTCTTTAAACATCCTGGAATACCTCTATTATTACAATGGAGGTGGAGTTGCGATTGGTGATATCAATAATGATGGTTTGCAGGACATCTTTTTCACCTCGAACCAGGAAAAGAACCGTTTATTCCTTAACCAGGGAAGTATGAAATTTCAGGATATTTCAGAATCTTCAGGGATTACGGGTAATTCAGATTGGAATACCGGGGTGACCATGGCCGATGTTAATTCTGATGGACTACTGGATATTTATGTTCTTGCCGTAAGTGGAATTCACGGTTTAAAAGGGAAGAACGAATTATTCATAAACAACGGTGACAATACTTTCACTGAAGCTGCCGGGAAATATGGTATAGGATTGGAAAATTACGGGACGTCGGCCTCTTTTTTCGATTATGACAATGATGGTGATCTGGATCTCTATGTTTTGAACCACGCTGTGCATACAGATGAATCCTTCAGTCCTTCTAATATCAGGGAAAGACGATCAGAATCTAGCGGTGATAAATTGTTCGAATTCAGGGATGGAAAATTCTATGATGTAAGTGAAAAAGCCGGAATTTATGGAGGTCCTAATGGTTATGGTCTGGGAATAGCTACTGCCGACATGAATAATGATGGTTACACAGATATCTATGTGAGTAACGATTTTCATGAAGACGATTACCTGTACATGAACAATGGAGATGGGACTTTCACTGAACAGATAAAAAATAAAATGACCCAGGTTAGCCGATTTTCGATGGGTAGCGATGTAGCAGATATAAACCACGATGGCTATCCAGATATTTTATCGGTAGATATGTTACCGGAGGATGAGACTGCCTTAAAGGCATCTGTTGGCGATGAAGATATTAATATCTTAAATCTCAGGATGAAATATGGTTATCACCGTCAGTTTAGCCGTAATATGCTGCAGTTAAATAATCGTGGTGAGAATTTTCAGGAAATAGCCTTGCTAAGTGGAATTGAGGCAACAGATTGGAGTTGGTCTCCTCTCTTTGCCGACTATGATATGGACGGAGAAAAGGATCTTTTCATTTCCAATGGAATCGTGCGCAGGCCTAATAACCTTGACTATATAAAATTTATCTCTAATTCGCAGATCAATAAAAAAAGTAATGATTCTGAATTTATGGATAAGGAGTCTTTGAATTTAATGCCTGAAGGGAAGGTGAATAATTATTTTTTTCAAGGAACAGCCAACCTGGATTTTGAGGATCTTTCTTCAGAATGGGTGATTGCTGAGGCTTCCTTTTCAAATGGTAGCGCCTATGGAGACCTGGACAATGACGGTGACCTGGACCTTGTAACCAATAACATAAATGCTGAAGCCTTTATTTATGAAAATTCGGCTTCTGAAAGGAACAACTTTCTCAGGATCCAGTTGAAAGGGAAGGAAGGGAATACATTTGGGCTAGGGGCAAAAGTATATGCGTTTAATGAAGGGAAATTACAGTATCAGCAGCTCTTTAATAGTAAAGGATTTCAATCTTCCTCAGAACCTATAATTCATTTTGGTTTCGGAAATGCCATGACTGTAGATTCCCTGCATATTATCTGGCCTACAGAAGAATTTCAAAAATTATATGAGGTTAAGACAAATCAAAAAATGATCTTGAGTCCGCCTGAAAATTCAGATAAGGCGAGGTTTGTATTAGAAGAATCTAAAGAAGGCAAGATGTTTGAACCCATAGATAGCATCCCGGGTTTCCTTTACAGTCATAAAGAGAACTCCTATAATGACTTTGATCGGCAAAAGCTTATTCCTTATCGAATTTCAGATGAAATGCCGGTAGCAGCCACTGGAGACCTTAATAATGATGGTTTAAAGGATATTTTTATAGGAAATTCCAGGGGAGTTAAGTCAGAGGTCTATTTACAAAACAAGGCTGGTCTTGAAAAGGCAGATTTTCCATTTCTTAACGAAACTACCAATGCGGAAGTTCGCGGAGTGGAGATCGCTGATTTTAATAATGATGGTAAAAATGATCTTTTTTATGTAACCGGCGGTGGAGAGTTCAATGGAAAATTTGATGTATTAAAAGATAATTACTGGATCCAAAATGATGGTGGCTGGAAAAAGATCGAGCTCCCAGAATATTATTCAGATGCCGGGGTGGTTGTTTCTGCAGATATGGATAAGGATGGCGATCTTGATATCTTCGTAGGAGGACGCGCTATTGCTGGTGATTTTGGTAAAACCCCTGAATCATTCTTACTGGAAAACATAAACGGTAATTTTCGGCTTGTGGAGAATGACGAGCTCAAAAATGCCGGTATGATCACAGATGCGGTTTGGAATGATATGGATGGGGACGATTTTCCAGAACTTATTCTGGTAGGGGAGTGGATGGCCCCGAGGATATTCAAAAATACTGAGGGTAAATTAAATCCTTTAAGTGATTCAGAATTGGATAACTTAACCGGACTGTGGCAGGCAATAGAACCTTTTGATATAGATGGCGATGGTGATCTTGATTACCTTCTCGGTAATTGGGGATTAAATTCCAAATTCAAGGCCTCTGCTCAGCAACCTTTAAGAATGTATTACGGAGATATCGATGAAAATGGAAATTCGGAAACCATTCTTGCCAGGAATATCAATGGTGAATATTTCACTTTTGCCGGGTTAGATGAGCTAACCGCGCAGATGAATTTTTTAAAGAAAAAATTTCCTAATTATAAGAAATTTGCAGGCAAAAATATAGAAGAGATCTTCGGTGAATCCCTTGATAAATCGACGATCCTGGAAATAAGAACAATTGAATCTGGCTATTTAAGAAATGATGATGGAAAAATGGTTTTTATTCCATTTAACAAAAATTTACAATTTGCACCTATAAATACTATATTAGTACAGGAAAATCTTGTACAGAATGCTGAAATAGCGATCCTTGGAGGTAATTATTTTGGTGTCACCCCTTACCATGGAGCATATGGAGCCTTTCCCGGTGCGGTGATTACCTCTGGGGGGAAAATTAAAACTAAGGACAGAACCGGAATTGATTTTACCGGTAAACCTGTAAACAGGCTAATTGAAATAAATATTAATAGTATTAAATACTTGATCGGATTTGTGAACGATGCAGAACCGATAATTTATAAATATCATGATCCCGAATGAAGCTTTTAAATAATACAATATTAGTAACGATTTCCCTGCTTCTTTTTATTTCATGTAAAAAGGATGAACCAATTGTGGTATCCTCTGAAGATTATCATATCGCTGTTGATAAACTTACAGAGATACAGGTGCATGATATCTTTTCACCACCGGTAGCAAGCAGGATCTACGCCTATTCAAATATCGCGGCCTATGAAGCCTTACAGGCGGGTGAAACAGAATATTCCAGCTTAGTAGGACAGGTAAATGAACTTACTCCTATACCTGCACCAAAAGATACTGCTGGTTTGAATCCCAGGATTTCTTCTATCGTTGCATTTTATGAAATTGGGAAAAGTCTGATCTTTTCTGAAGATCGCATTGGCAATTTCCGGGATAGTATCTATAAGAGCTGGGAAAAAAAGAATCCTGAAAGTTTTAGAAAATCTAAAGAATATGGGTTACAGGTGGCACAACATATCAAAGGTTGGATGAGTAAAGATAATTATGCTGAAACTCGTACCATGCCCAAGTTTTCGCTGTATACAGATGATGAAAGCAGGTGGCAGCCTACTCCGCCTTCCTATATGGACGGGATTGAACCACACTGGATGAAAATTAGACCTTTTGTGATCGATTCGGCTAATCAATTTAGACCTGCTCCTCCGCCGGAATTTTCGATGGAACCGGATTCTGAATTCTATAAGGAACTGGTTGAAGTATATGAGGTTAAAAAAGAAATGGATGAAATTGGGGACAGTGATAAAAATGAAAAGCTTGAAATAGCTAAATTCTGGGATTGTAATCCTTATGTATCCACGCAGAAGGGGCATTTAATGTTCGCAACAAAAAAGATCACTCCTGGAGGTCACTGGATCGGGATCACAAAGATTGCCTGTAGAAAATCGAATTCAGATTTTGAAAAAACGGTCTACGCTTATACAAGAACGTCAATTGCAATGGCCGATGCCTTTATTAGTTGCTGGGATGAAAAATATCGTAGCAACCTGGTAAGACCGGAAACGCTTATTAATAAATATATTGATGAAAATTGGTCGCCTGTATTACAGACTCCGCCTTTTCCTGAATATACCAGTGGACATTCTGTAGTTTCGGGTGCTGCTGCGATGGTTCTAACCGATATTTTCGGTGATAATTTCTCTTTTGAAGACGATACCGAAACTCATTATGGTCTTCCTGTAAGGACTTTCAATTCTTTCAACGAAGCTTCAAGGGAAGCTGCAAATAGCAGGTTATTTGGTGGCATTCACTACCGGGCAGCTATAGAGGTTGGTTTAAAACAGGGGCGTGAACTAGGTACATTTGTAGTAGAGAATTTAAAATTAAGCCCCAATAAACAAAGTCTGGCTTCAAATTGAACATGAAAAAAAATCTAATTGCCTTACTGGTCCTTTGCATTGCCGGTCTTGGCTGGTATCTATTTATTAAAAAGTACGATTATCAATTCGAAACTACCGCCAGGTATGGCCCGGGAGCAGTTTTATATGAGCTATCGGAATGGAAAAAACTGAATTCTTCCGGAAACTCAGGAGACATTGAGATTGTAGACAGAACCGACTTTAATTCGCTGACCCAGCGCATTAAATTAGATAGTGCCAATTCTCTTGAGCTCAAGTGGGAGCTGGAGAAATTAAATGACAGTTCAACTGCTATAACGCTTAATGTTTTATCTGATAAAAATAAATTAGGAAATCGTATAGATATTGTAAACCCGTTTCAAAATAGTAGTTATATAGATACTTTAAAGCAGAATATCTTAAGTTTTAAGCGGGAGCTAAAGGATCATCAGGAACAATATAAAATAACTCCGGAAAAGGAAGTTACGAATACTCCTGAAATGGAATGCATTTGTAGTTCTTCCAATAATATATCTCTTACAGGAAAGGCAGCAGAAATGATGCGTACGATTTCAGTTCTGGAAAATTACATTCTTAAGAATAAAACAAACCTACGCGGCTATCCATTTCTAAAGGTAACCAACTGGGATCGGGATAAAGATCTTATAGATTTTGATTTTTGCTTTCCGGTGGAGGATATAAGTCACCTAAAAGAGACACAAAATATCCAGTTAAAGAAATACCCTTCTGAAAAGGCGCTGAAACTTATATTCAATGGGAATTATCGTCTTTCTCATGTTAGCTGGTTCGATCTTATCTCTATGGCTAAAGACCTCGGGCTGGAGGTAGAGGAAGGCCCAATGGAGATCTATTACGATAATCCTAAAATAGATAGTGATCATATGAACTGGAAGGCAGAAATATTCCTTCCTTTAGCTAAATAGAGAGTAGGAACTACGGGATAGCTATTCTCAATTTTTCCGGGATCATTTTGATCTCTATCTGTGTCTCCTTGCCAATATATTCACCGTCTACCTGAAAAGAAACAGGTTTTTTACAAATTACATTCGCTTTTTTTGCCGGGACGATCTCAACAAATTCTGGATCCAGATCGGTTTCATTTCTTAGAGTTTTAAGTATTTCTCCAAGGCTCAATTTCTTGAAGATCAGGATTTCAAATATTCCATCATTAGGAACTCCATTTGGATTCACGTTTGCCCCGGTGCCATATTTCTTAACATTGGCAAATCCCAGTAAAACTGCCTTTGCTTCTCTGCAAAAATCTTCGGTTTCAATAAGGAAGTCGAAAGGATATTCGCTCTGAATCAGAGTCGGGATAGATTGTATCAAATACCCGAACTTTCCTCTAATAGAAGAATTCTCATAATTCCTGATGAGTTCAGCATTAATGCCCAGATCGCTCATATGCAGACAGATAATATCATTTAAGCAAAGCAGATCTAGATCTATATAATGATCTCCCAGGGCGACCTCTATCTGGGCGTTAAGTTCTTCAGGAAGTTCAAAATTTACGGCTAAACCATTAGCAGATCCTGCAGGTATTATCCCGAGCGTGAGATCGTATTTCTTAATGGCTTCTGCAACCATGTTAATGGTGCCATCTCCACCAGCAACAAGTACCCGGTCAATTTTATTCTCTTTAATCTCTGACTGAATTTTTTCTACATCATTTTCTCCGGTAGTCATATACATATGAAAACCCGCCTGGATCTCTGCCATATGTTCCTTTACCCTGGAAATGATCCTTTTTTTGTCAGTATGCCCTGAAATAGGATTTACAATCAATAAAACTTCCTTAAAATTCATTCTGTAATCTTTATGAAACGCCTAAAATTAAGTATTTTGGATTGAAGGAATTTTAAAAAAAGGCCAATATTTTGAAACTAGACCTTAAGTTGTACCGTGGATATGTGAATGATGAAGAACTTGTAGTTTTCGGACATTTATTTGAATCCTGGGCGCCAGATAAATTCAGTATTGATAAGAAAGGTATTAAGCATGCGCATGCTATACTTCATAAATTCAGGATCAAGCCTCTGGAAAATTTTAAGGTCAGACTAAAGTTCAGAGATCTGGACGTAACTACGAAGACCCAGAAGGACGGTTATTTTAGATTTACCATTCCGTATAATACTCCGCTAGAACCAGGCTGGCATGAATATGAAGTGACTTGCAAAATGTATGAGTTTGGGATGATAGAAAAAGGTGAGCTTTTAAAACCTTATCCAAGTAAACTGGCCATAATATCAGATATAGATGATACTTTCCTGATATCACATAGTAATAGTCTTTTTAAAAAGCTTTACGTGATGCTTTCCAAGAACATCAATAAAAGAAAGGTGTTTGACGATGTGGTGAAACATTATACTCGGCTTAGTCAGGCCGGACAGAACAGTAAAGAGGCGACGAACTCCTTTTTCTATGTTTCCAGTAGCGAATGGAATTTATATGATTTCATCGCTGAATTTGCCGATATGCATGAACTTCCGAAGGCAGTAATCAAGCTTAAAAAGATCAAGACTGGATTACGCGATTTTGTAAGTACTGGAAGGGGGAACCACGATCATAAGTTTATTAAGATCAAGGATATTATTTCGTTCTATCCCAACCTTAAATATGTGCTTCTTGGTGATGATTCACAGCATGATCCCTATTTATATGAAAGGATCTGTAAAACCTTTCCCATGAATATCAAAGCTGTTTATATAAGGCAAACCACCAGTAAGCAGAACGGAAAGGTTCAGAAGGTTTTGTCTAACCTGGAAACTCTGAATGTTAGTACCTGCTACTTCAGAGATAGTGAAAAAGCTATCCACCATTCGGAAAGGGAAAACATCATTTAGGATATTACCACAAAGTCAATTTTCCGACCCCAGAAATAATCATTTCGAAAGATTTCCTATTTCAGGTTTTTAAGTAATCTGTCCCAGGCCTGGTCATGGGCTTTTTTATTACCCGGCTCACCATCTGGTTGATGCCCACTTCTCATAAAGGCATGGCCGGCATTATCATAGATCTTATAGTCATAAGTCTTTCCGGCTGCTTTCATATACTTTTCAGTTTCTTCAATAGTAGAGTTGACCCTGTTATCATTTTCTCCATAATATCCGTAAACGGGTGCATTGATATTTGAGAATACTTCTTCATCTTTTGGTGCAGTCCCATAAAATACATGAGCTGAAGTTATATCAGGATTATTTGTAGCGTATCTAAAGGTTTGTGAGCCTCCCCAGCAGAAACCTACTACGGCAACTTCTCCAGTAGAAGCGGGATCATTTTTAATGTATTCATAAGCTGCATTGAGATCTGCAGTAACCTGATCCTTATCCAGGTCATAGATCGCTTCTCTCGATGCATCAGGATTTTCGAAATCTGTGGTTTTCTTTTTCCCTTCCACGGTATTCGAAATAAGATCTGGAGCTATTACGAGGTAGCCTTGTGCTGCAAGTTTGTCTGCAAACAGACGAGCCCAATCGTTCAATCCCCGGTTTTCATGAATAACTATTACCGGTTTTGCTTTCTCCTTAGATTCTGGATAAACCACAAATGCTTCAAACTCCCTATCGCCATGTGAAAGGGTTACCCATTCATGATGCCTTGGAGAATTTGAAAGTTCGCCTGTTTCAGAGCTCTTATCGTTTACCTGGCTCTTTTCATTTGTTGAAACATCTTCACCCTTTTCACTGTTATTTTTACAGGAAATTAGGAGTGAAAAAAAAAGAATCAACAGGAATCCTGATCTAAGATTTTTCATAATATTGAATATTTCTTATCTAAAAGTGCCCGAAGGAAAAACCACCAGACTCTCATGGCCATTTTTTCCAACAGCTGCAACTCCGAATAAATAGTTATCTATTACAATTCCGTCTAAAGTAAATTCGGTAACATCACCTACAAATCTAGAATGTTGCCATTGTGGGGCAGTGGTATCTCTCCAGTATATCTTATAGCCGGCGATATCTCCGTCTACAGCTTCCCACCTTAATTTTGTATTTGGCTCAACGATTCCTCCAATTTCTACCTTGGCCGGTGCGGGTGGTGCCCAGGCAAGACTTGCGAGGTTTATAGCATTCACTGCAGTTAATTTCTTAGCATACTCAAAATTTACACCTTCAACCACATCCCCATAATTAATACCGTTTTCGGTACGGATGTCCTGATGCTGACGATTGTAGTTCTCATGTGCCTCCATGATTCTTACCCCGGCAAATCCAAGGTCATTGAAAGGCCTGTGATGCCCGCCACGTCCAAACCTGTCTAAACGATAGATCATCATGGGGTTCATCTCTGGCATATAAGTTTCTACATGATCATGAATGTATCTTGCCAATTGTCTGGATATTCCATCAACTTCGCCACCGTAGAACCTTCTCATTTCTCTTTCGCGTTCAGTTTCGGTAGGAGGGACAGGTTCAGAAAAGATCCTGAAACTTCTATTATCAATGACTCCGTCTACGCCTTCAATATTTCCGATCATATCATTATTAAGAATCCCGATGATATCCCAGTTATTCTTTTTGGCATATTCCGCCAGACCTTTTCCTCCGAAAAGTCCCTGCTCTTCACCCGACAGGCCTACATAAATAATACTGCTTTCAAAATTATATTTTGATAACACCCGAGCAGCTTCAATAGTACCTGCCATTCCGCTGGCATTGTCATTGGCACCCGGAGCATCTGTAGTAAAATCCATAGTATTGCTGGCACGAGAATCTATATCACCACTCATAATGACATAACGATTAGGATACTTGGTACCTTTTTGAATAGCGACTACATTTACTACCCAGGCTTCTTTAGGAATACGTTCTCCATCTTCTGGAGTCACATAATCTTTTTGGTAAAAAACATCCAGACAATTATCACATTTAGAGGATATATTTTCAAACTCAGATCTTATCCATCTTCTGGCAGCGCCTATACCACGAGTATCAGAAACGGTATCACTGAAGGTATTTCTTGTTCCGAAGCCAGCCAGTTTTCTAATATCGTGTTCAATACTATCTGCTGAGACTTCATCTATGATATCATATAATCGTTGATCGGTTTCCTGGGCATTAGCAAAAAAGGTTAATCCAGATAGGGTAATAAAAGTTAGGATTTTTCGAGGGGATAATTTCATATTTTTCTTTTTATGAGCCTTCTAAAATACAGAAGTTTTGAGGATATAAAAAAGAATGCCCCGAGAAGTCTCCCCGGGGCATTGAAATATAATATTTTCTATGAATTAACTCGCTACGTCGTGCATTTCTGCTTTAGCCTTGTTAATTTTCTCTTCAGATTTAGAACTTGCTAAATTTGCTTTTGTTCTGGCTTTAAGAGCGTCTACTTTATGATTTATTGAATCTGTAAAGTCGTGGATACTTTTGTTAGCGCCTTTGATATAATCATCTCCTTTTTCAGTGATAGCCTTACGGGTATCTTTTCCTTTTTTAGGTGCGTATAAAAGCCCAACTACTGCTCCTGCAACAGCTCCGGAAACTAATCCTAATAACAATTTTCCTGATTTCATAGTATTTGGTTTTAAATTGGTTCGATTTAAATTCATATGATAAAATTAAGCAGAAAACAGGTCGCTACAATAGCTGATGAGTTAATGTATATTTAAACTTTCAGCTTAATTCCTAATTAATTTAACATTGAATTTTTACTAGAGATTTTCTTTGAATTTTTCAAGTAAAGTTCGAACCTTAGGCGTGCCTTCCACGTAATATCTGGCGCTGGTTTTTTTAATACCAACCTTCACAGTATAGGAAGATTCAGGTAATTCCTGGAACATATATTCATCTGTCCAGTCGTCTCCAATTGCAAAAATGAAATCATAGTCCTTGCCGATCAGTTTTTTTGAAGATGCTTTCCCTTTATTTACATCGCTGCTTTTAATTTCCAGTACTTTATTTCCTTCTAGCACACTCAAACCGCGGTTGGAGATCAATTCTTTGAGCACCGTACTAAGTTCATTGGCACGAATCTCACCTAATTCCGGATCTGCTTTTCTATAATGCCAGGCCAGTGAATAATTCTTCTCTTCGATAAAAGTACCGGGAGTTCTGTCTACAAAATTTTCGATCACAGGTCTTACGGCGTCCATCCATTCACTTTTTACATTTTCAGATAATTCCCATTCCCCGTCGATCTGCCTCATCCAGACTCCATGTTCAGAAATAAGTTCTACAGGAACATCTTTCCACCAGCTTCCCAAAGTATGTTTATCGCGTCCACTAATAAGTATTACATCGGTATTCTCTTGCGCATTAAGAGATCGTATCAATTCTTTTAGGTCCTCATCTGGACGTGCGTTTTCTGGTTTATCCACAAAATTCACCAGGGTACCATCGTAATCTATAAAGAGGACTCTTCTTTTAGCATTTCTAAATTGTTCCATGATATCTTCAGAAATATCTGGTGTGATTCTAATAGATTTAAAGGAATCACGGTTCTCTTTGGTAGCCCGAAGAGCTTTCATAAAATCATTAGCCCATTTTTCAACACTATATCTTCGAAGCCTTTTCTGAAGCATTTTATTTCTCTCGATCTGTTCCTCCTTAGGCATCTCAAAGGCTGTTTTGAGAGCTTCTGAAACCTGCTCGAAATTATTAGGGTTTATTATTAGAGCTTCATTCATTTCGTGAGCGGCACCGGCCATTTCACTTAGAATAAGAACCCCGGTGTGATTTGTCCTGGTGGCAATATATTCTTTCGCTACGAGGTTCATACCGTCACGAATAGGCGTGAGCAGTGCAATATCACAGGTAGTATAAAGGTCTATCAGGTTATTGAAAGGCATGGAACGATAGAAATACCAGATTGGAGTCCAACTCACTGTCGAGAATTTACCGTTTATTCTACCAACCAGTTCGTCTATTTCCCTCTTTAATCTTCTATACTGCGGAACATTTGATCTTGAAGGCACCGCGAGCATCACAAGTCTAACTTTTTCAATATATTCAGGATTCTTATCCAGGAAATATTCGTAAGCCCTAATCCTGTGGGCAATACCTTTGGTGTAATCCAGGCGGTCTATGCTCAGGATCATCTTGGCATCTGGTGTTGCTTCCAGGTGATGATCCAGTCTTCTTTGCAATTCAGATTGATCTGCCGAGGTACTTTCAAAATGATCCAGGGCAGCCTGCTCAAATTTTTTATAATCTATCCCCATCGGGAATGAGTCGACCTTTACAATTCTGTCTGGCAAAGTGATCTCATTAAAATCTACCTGGTGCCTCAAAATACGACTCACCGAACTTAAAAAGTGACGTTCATAGTCATAGGTGTGAAAACCAATGAGGTCTGCACCAAGAACCCCTTTTAAGACTTCATCTCTCCATGGCAGAGTTCTGAAGACCTCGTAAGAAGGAAATGGAATATGGTTAAAGAAACCAATAACCGCTTCAGGTCTTTGTTCTCTTATCATGTTTGGAACTAAGAGCAATTGGTAATCATGTACCCAGATAACATCGCCTTCTTCATAATGCTTCAGGATCTCATCTGCATATTTCTGATTAACCTGCTTGTAGATTCTCCAGTATTCATCATCAGACTCTGTATATTCCATAAAATAATGGAAAAGAGGCCAGATGGTACGGTTGCTGAAACCATAATAAAAACCATCGATCTCATTTGAAGTTAAATGAACAGCCACGCAATTCTCTTCTCTGGCTTTTTTCTGAACATCTTCTTTAAGATCTGCAGGTATTTCTTCTTCAGTTAATCCGGGCCATCCAATCCAAACACTATCTCCATCCTTATGAAATGATTTTAAACCAGTTGCGAGTCCTCCTACACTTGGAGTAACATCCAGTTTGCCATTTTCAATTGAAATTTGCAGTGGTAATCGGTTGGAAATAATGATTGTTTTACTCATAATTATATGTAAATGCTGTTGTGACGAATTTGATTTTTACTAAATTTCCGAAAATCATTTTAGACAGCAATTGATTTATAAGAATTTTTAGATTTATGGATAACCTTGACTATGGTATAATAAGTAACTGTAAAAGCGCTGCTTTAATTTCAAAAACGGGCTCTCTGGACTGGTGCTGCATGCCTAATTTTGACTCTTCAGCTATGTTCGCCAAAATTCTCGATGAGAAAATAGGCGGTAGTTTTGAGATACTTATTGATGATGAATATACGATTAAACAGGAATACCTTTGGGAAACTAATATATTAAGTACTGTTTTTGATAATGGAACTGACTCTTTTCAGTTAATAGATTTCATGCCGAGATATCCAAGGGAAGATGGTTCATATTACGCTCCACCAGATATTATAAGATTCTTCAGGCTCATTGGTGGTAAACCAAAATTTACTATTAAGTATGATCCAAAATTGGATTTTGCAAAGGAGAAGACTTACAACGAGCATAAAGGAGATTATATTAAAAGTTTCACTAAGGAAGGTAAATATGATTCAGCTTATTTCTATTCAAGTTTTAACCTGCAGGATATTCTTGATCAAAAAGAAGTGACTTTAGAGGGCAACGAATATTGCCTGGTGGGTTACCATGAAAAACTGGTTGAGCAGACGCTGGACAGATCTTATTTAAAATTTCAGAGGACCAAGGTCTACTGGATGAACTGGAGCGATAAAACTACCAGGTATACTCATTATGGTAATGAGATCATGCGAAGCGCGCTTGTTCTAAAAGCATTGAGTTATAAAAAATCTGGTGCTGTTCTGGCTGCCGCGACAACTTCACTACCAGAAACGGTAGGAGAGGAGCGTAACTGGGATTATCGCTTTTGCTGGATAAGAGATGCATCTATGGTGATCAAGGTGATGGCAGGGCTTGGACATATCAAATCTGCCAAGGATTTCCTTCAATTCATCATCGATATCATCCCTAATAAGGATGAGAAGATACAGATCATGTATGGCATTAATGGTGAAAAGGAATTAACCGAGCACATTTTAAATCATCTTTCAGGTTATAAGGACTCAAAGCCGGTTCGAACCGGAAATGCTGCCTATATCCAGAAGCAGAATGATATCTACGGAATTCTGATGGAAGTGATCTATCAGCAGTTTTTGATGTTCGAAACTTCTTTGGAAAATTCTGAAGCCTTATGGACGGTTGTTCGAGGCATCGTAATGATCGTAGAAGAAAACTGGAAGAAACCAGATAAAGGAATCTGGGAACTTAGAACTGAGGATCGTCATTTTGTTTTTTCAAAACTCCTTTGCTGGGTTGCCATAGACAGGGCTATAAAGATAGGAGAAGTCTTAAGAATGGGCATCAATGACACCCATTGGAAAGCCCTTAGGGAAGAGATCTATGAAGATATATATAAGAACGGCTGGAATGAAGATAAGCAGGCCTACGTTCAATATTATGGCTCTTCAGACCTTGATGCTTCTACTTTATTGATGCAACCTTATGGGTTTATTGAAGCCGATGACCCGAGATTTATAAGTACGGTTCAGGCTACCGAAAGGGAATTATGTGAAGATGGGCTAATGTATAGATATAAGAATAATGACGATTTTGGGAAACCAACCTCCTCATTTACGATTTGTACTTTCTGGCTAATAGATAGTCTGTATAAAATAGGGGAAAAGAAAAAGGCAAGAGAAATGTTTGACCAGTTGTTGTCTTACAGCAACCACCTTGGATTATTCAGTGAAGATATAGATTTCAAGACCAAAAGATTGCTGGGGAATTTTCCGCAGGCATATTCGCATCTTGCATTGATTGAAACTGCAGCAAATTTCAGTAAAGGAATTGCGACCGAAGGAATGATGTTCCAGGATTAATCTTCAACTTCCTTATTGATCGTAATTCTAGCTTTAGGAAGGGATTGAGGGTAATTGTTTTGAATAAACTCCATTAATTTCTCCCTTAGGTAAACTCTAAGATCCCAGGCGGTAGGCGAATCTTTGGCACTAACCAACACCCTTAATTCAACCGATTTTTCGGTGGTGTTGGTAACCTGAAGTACATCTACCTTGCCATCCCATAGGTCGGTTGAATTCAGAAGTCTGGTTTGCTCTTTTCTAATGGCATCTACAGGTAATTCATAGTCTACATAA
This sequence comes from Gramella sp. MT6, assembly GCF_019357415.1. Classification (NCBI taxonomy): domain Bacteria; kingdom Pseudomonadati; phylum Bacteroidota; class Flavobacteriia; order Flavobacteriales; family Flavobacteriaceae; genus Christiangramia; species Gramella sp. MT6. Next base: position 3,422,982 of record NZ_CP048410.1, on the reverse strand, counting down.
AGAAATACGGTACCTAGAATATCAGCAGAAGTTCGCGTCCAGTTCTGAAAAGTTTTTTCAATGAAATAAGTAGTGGGCACTACGAGTCTTCTTTTATCCCATACGCGCACTACCACATACGTAAGGTTGATCTCTTCAATCCAACCCCATTCCCCTTCTACGATAACCACATCATCAAGCCGGATTGGTTGAGTTACGGCTATCTGGATTCCAGCGAGGAGAGTACCAATAGCCTTTTGGGCGGCCAGACCAATAATGATCCCTGCAATTCCTGCAGAGGTAAGTACGCTTACTCCAATAGACCGGATACTATCAAAACTCATCAAAGCAATTCCTATCGCCAGGATAACAATAATAAAAATCACAATATTTTCAAGGATCATATATTGTGTATAAACCTTTCTGGCCTTAAGGTTATCTGCACTTCCAACATCATATTTTCGCAGCATCCTTTTCTTAACTACTTTAAATAAAAGGATAAGAAACCAGGCAATACTGAAGATAATCCCAATTATGCTAATATGACCTACGATGGTTTTTGTAGCCTCGAATATAAAAATGTCGCTGATAACCGCGATCTGAGCAAGGAGACAAGCGAGGAAGATCAATAAAGGGATACGGATCTTATGAGCGAAATTTACAGGCAGGATATTTCTGGGGTTTTTTCCAACTTTCTTTAAGATGTAAAAAGCCAGGGAGAAAGTTATTATGAGAATAAGGATCCCAATGATCAGGTAAGTGGTCATGTTCTGTTCAATCGCTAGCATGCTTAAAAGAATTTATTACATAAAGTTATAGTTTATACTACCGGAAGGATAGAAGATAGCCAAATTTAACCTATAAGGTTTTCGAGCCCTATTCCGTTTTCTTTTTATCCTCCAGTTCCACCCGCTCTTTGGTTAGGAAGAAACCATCCTCAAGTTCGGCAATATACTTTACTATTTTTTCCCTTAATTCACAATGCATATCCCAGGTGGTGAGAAAGTCTTTTGCGCTGCAAAGGCATCTAATCTTGATAGATTTACTATCCATTTCGGTTACCTGGACTACGGGAGCTTTGTCTTCATCTCCATCCCATTTATCTGAATTTTTTACCAGTTCTTCAAATTTTGACCTGACCTTTGAAACATCAATTCTGTGATCTGCATACACCTCAACCACCCCAATAGTTTGAGAATTGGTCATGGAAAGATTTTCAAAACTTTCTGAGATCACTGTTTTTAAAGGAATAACAACCCTTCTAAGATCCCATGTTTTTAAGATCATGTAAGTGAAAGTAAGGTCTTCTACATAACCAAAATGATCTTTTATAATCACTGAGTCCCCAATTCTTACAGGTTTAGTGAGGGCGATCTGTACTCCCGCAATAATATTTCCGAGAGTGCCCTGCGCAGCAATACCAACAATAACAGTGGCAATTCCTGCAGAAGCCATAAGAGAAATACCCAGTTTTTCAAGGCTGGGGAATTGAGACAGAATGACCGCTCCACCCGCAATAAAAACGATAAAAATAAATATCCTACGGCCAACAGAGACATAGGTAAGCATTCTCTTGGATTCCTCATTCTCCTCGTCATTTATATCACCAATCTTATGAACGGCGAAAAAATCCATCACATAATCTATAAGGCGCATAATGAGCCAGGTAAATACTCCAATTAGAAGTATAAGAAGGATCGCATAGAATCCTCGTGCCAGAGGTCCGGAAAATGAGATCAGATTATTCAGTAGTAAATAGAATGCAAGCATTCCAACGGCGCCGCCAGTTGGAGAAGCTAATCTGTTGGCAATGTTCTTTATCCAATACTTATTGGTGCCAGAGAAGATCTTTATTATGAGAAAGGAAACAAGTTTAGAAATAAGGTATGCAAGCAAAATAAGAAAAAGGGTTCCTATAATTTTCCAAACGGGGACGTCGAAAATTTGAAAACTGATCCATTTAGGCATCATTGTTTCTAATTTTCTTGGCCCGTAAATATCATAGAGTCGTTCGGTATTCTCAACCGTTTGGGCTGATATTAGCCATATTGGACTGTGCTCTTTAAACTTTACTCGCTGTAGTCTAAAGGTAACATCTCTCTTTTCCATATCTACCTTTCCAAAGTCTATACTTCTTCTAGGTTTACCCGCTACCGCTTTATTGGTTGAAGTGCTTATATCAATCTGCCCGTCTGGTCTGTCAGACAGTTCTTCCCAGGGAATTGGAACTCTTTGGTTAATGATGAAATTCAATTTTTCAGCTATGATCGCTGCTTCAGAAATCTTAAGGTCGTTTGGCAGTAAATTGAAATTCAGCGCGTATGCTGCAGTTTCAAAATCTTCATTTCTCGCATTTACAATAAAATGTTCCAGAGCTGCCTGCGGGGTTTGAAGATTAAACCTTTCAGGTGGGAAACCAACTCCTTCATTCCAGCGATCGCTCATGTAATATGCCTCATTATAAGAGGCCAGATAATTTTCTCCTAGAGCAGAACTATCCTGAATAACAAATTCTTTGGAAGGCAATTTCTGATCTTCAGATTGATCGACGGTGTCTTTCTCCTGTTGAAAGGCATGGTTGATGGAATAATTCAGGAGGAATATGAAAAATAATAAAGAGGTCCTGGCTGAAGTCATTTCAATTTATTTGGTCTAAAAAGTAAGATACTATAAATTGGAAAAAAAATAGTTAAGACCATGGTAATAAACAAGAAAGCCACCTTTTGAGGTGGCTTTCCAAATATATTGAAGTATTAAATTAGTTAGCAAGGGCTGCTCTTGGTCCACCATCCATAAAGATAGTTCTCATACGAGCTTTCTGACCTTCAGAAAACATATACATACACTCATCATATACATAATCCATGTAATTCATGGTCATATCTGTAGACCTGCAATTAACAGTTGGATAAGAAGGACATCCGTAATTTGGACCATCAGATTCTGGAGTATCTGCTACGAAATCATCTTGTCTACATCTACCATCACCCCAAATGTGGCGAAGATTTAAATAGTGACCAACTTCGTGAGTCGCAGTTCTTCCCTGGTCGTAAGGAGCAGCAACATAGCCTGTATTCCCAAAATATTGAGGAGAGATCACTACACCATCAGTTGCAGCCGGACCTCCTGGGAATTGAGCATATCCTAAGATACCTCCACCAATATTAGCTACCCAGATATTTAAAGTTGTTTCTGGTGATACTGGAGGATATACCGCTTTAACTTCGTCTCTGGTTCCCCATTCAGTCCTTGAATTGCTATGACGATTCACTGCTGCAAGAGTAAAAGAAACCTCAGAGTCTGCTACTAAATCTGCAAATTCTGCAGGGGCGCTACTGGCATCTGAATTGGTTGCTCTAAAATCTGCATTAAGAACATCTATCTGAGAATTGATCTGCTGGTCTGAGATATTCTGCTGAGAGTTGCTATAAACCACATGGACTACAACCGGAATGTTCACGATACCAAGGTTATCTGTAGCTGGTGGTTCAGTTCCACCACCGCCGGTTCCAGGTTTTCCACCTTTCGCGTTCTCAGATTTTGCAAGAATTGAACGCGTATTCTTTTCAATATTGTACATTTTTTCATGCAAACCTTTATTCTCGTTCAGGAGACGATTAAGGTTTTTCATGCTGTAACATTTTTCAGCCGCATTATCAGATCTTTTATCATCTGAAGGATTGGTGTAAAGATAGAAGTCACTCATGTCTACCTGAGCTTCTTGTTGCTCATTTGAAATGGTTTGATCTGGGTCTTGCTCACAAGAAGCAAAAAGGAAGGCAAGGGCAGCCATTCCTAAAAAAACTTTTTTCATAATTAATAGGGTTTTGTTTGATTTGAGCCGAATATATCTAAATTTTTACGGTTCTTTAACGCTATTACAAAGTTTTTGTGACATTTTTAGAATTTTTGCAAATTCCATAAAAAAAGCCACCTCATCAGGTGGCTTTTTCAGTTTAAAATATTGTTTCTTCTAGAAACAATATTTATTTTCTGAAGTCAGTTTTTCAGCAATTGTATTTCTAAGTTCAACAACATTTGGCATGTTGGTATACTTAGTAAATCTTTTAAGACCCATAAGCATCATACGTTGCTCATCGCCTTCAGCAAAAGATCCAATTCCTTCTTTAGCTTTAGTATTCACGATATCTACCGCGTGATATAAGTATAATTTAGCCATGGCGATTTGCTCTTTCTGAGCATCTTCACCAAGACGTTTTGCATTCTTCTCAGCTCTAAGGATACCAGATTCAGCCATATAGATCTCAATTAAGATATCTGCTGCAGCAAGTAATAATTGCTGGTGCTCTTCAAGGTCAGGTCCGAATTTTTGAACGGCACTACCGGCTACCATTAAAAATACCTTTTTAAGTTTTGCAACCATTTCCTTTTCCTCAGCGAATAGCTCTGAATAATCTGGTTTTTCCATAGAAGGAATTCCAGTTAATTCATCAGCAACACTTTTTGCCGGACCTAAAAGATCTACATGACCTTTCATCGCTTTTTTCACTAACATTCCTACAGAAAGCATTCTGTTGATCTCGTTCGTACCTTCATAGATACGTGCGATACGAGCATCTCTCCATGCAGATTCCATCGGAGTATCTGCAGAGAATCCCATACCACCATATACCTGAATACCTTCATCACTACAGTTCTGAACATCTTCTGAACAAGCAACTTTAAGTATAGAACATTCAATTGCATATTCTTCAACTCCTTTTAATTCAGCTTCTGAATGAGAAGCCCCATCTTCAAGGCGAATGTTGATCCTGTCTTCTATATTTTTAGCTGCACGATAAGAAGCGGCTTCACCAACATATGCTGAAGTTGCCATTTCTGCCAATTTAGACTTGATAGCACCAAACTTGGCGATAGGAGTTTTAAACTGAACCCTGTCGTTAGCATATTTCGTAGCAAGATCTGTCACTCTTCTCTGAGCATCAAGAGATGCTGCAGCTAATTTGATACGCCCAATATTCAGGGCATTCATAGCAATTTTAAATCCATTCCCACGCTCAGAAAGCATATTCTCTACAGGAACTTTAGTTTCGTTAAAGAAAACCTGACGGGTAGAAGAAGAGTGGATACCTAATTTCTTTTCTTCTTCACCAAAGCTGATTCCGTTTTCCTTATCGTTTTCAACGATAAATCCGGTAATGTTCTTATCATCTTCTATTCTTGCGAATACGATGAATACATCGGCAAATCCTGCATTCGAGATCCACATTTTCTGTCCGCTGATGCTGTAATATTTTCCGTCATCAGAAAGAACTGCTTTAGTTTTTCCTGAATTGGCGTCAGAACCTGCATCTGGTTCAGTTAGGCAATAAGCCCCAAACCATTCTCCTGTAGCTAGTTTTGGTACGTATTTTTTCTTTTGCTCTTCCGTTCCGTACAAAGTAATTGGCATAGTACCAATTCCTGTATGCGCACCAAAGGCAGTAGCAACAGATCCAGTAGCACCAGAAATATAATCACATACTAACATCGTTGACACGAAGCCCATTCCCAGACCATCATATTCTTCAGGAACGGCAACTCCAAGGAAACCAAGTTCCCCGGCCTTACGCATTACCTCTTCGGTTAATTTGTAATTTTTCTTTTCAAATTCCTCTTTGTGTGGCCAAATTTCACGTTCTACGAATTCCTTAACGGAATCACGCATCATTATTTGCTCCTCATTAAAATCTTCAGGAGTGAATATATCTTCGCTCTTGGTTTCCTTTACCAGGAATTGCCCACCGCGAAGAAGATCTTTATTTGCTGTTTCTGTGCTCATCTTTATTTAGTATTTAGTAGCGAGATCATAGTATTGAGAACCTCACTTTAAATGTTTTATTAATTTTATTATTTCATCGTAATCTCATTACTGAGATCTTAATATCAATTCTAGTTCAAGAATTCAAAAACTCCTGCAGCGCCTTGTCCTGTACCAACACACATGGTCACCATACAATGTTTATTCTTTAAATCGCGCTTACGCATTTCATCAAAGATCTGTACAGATAGTTTGGCTCCGGTACATCCAAGTGGGTGCCCCATAGAAATGGCGCCACCGTTCACATTAAGCTTATCCTTGTTCAGCCCTAATTCCCTGATCACGGCTAAAGACTGAGAAGCGAAAGCTTCGTTCAGTTCAATAAGCTCAAGGTCGTCCTGTTTAAGTCCAGCTTGTTTTAGAGCCTTCGGAATCGCATGAACTGGTCCTATTCCCATAATTCTTGGTTCAACTCCAACTGCGGTGTAACTTACCATTCGGGCAATAGGTTCAAGATTAAGTTCTTTAACCATATCCTCACTCATTACCATTACAAATGCCGCACCGTCACTCATTTGAGACGAGTTACCAGCAGTCACGCTTCCGCCTTCAGCGAAAACCGGTCTAAGTTTATTCAAGACTTCAATAGAAGTATCTTTTCTAGGACCTTCATCTTTATTTACAGTGTAAGATTTGGTCTTCTTTTTACCATCCTCATCTACATAGGTCTCATCGATGGTGATCGGAACGATCTGGTCCTGGAAACGATCTTCAGCCTGAGCTTTGATCGCTTTCTGGTGAGATTGATAAGCGAACTCATCCTGGTCTTCACGAGAGACCTTGTATTTATTGGCAACTGCTTCTGCAGTTAATCCCATTCCCCAGTAATAATCTTCGTTACCTTCTTTAGCTACCTCGTAATCTGGTACCGGCTTGTAACCTCCCATAGGGATATAACTCATGCTTTCTGCACCACCTGCGATCACACAGTCGGCCATTCCACTCTGAATTTTAGCAGTCGCGATAGAAATTGTCTCCAAACCAGAAGCACAATATCTGTTCACTGTCATTCCGGGCACATCTTCGATCTTCAATCCCATAAGAGAGATCAATCTACCAACGTTTAGTCCCTGTTCTGCTTCTGGCATCGCGTTACCTACCATTACATCGTCGATACGAGTTTTATCGAAGTCAGGTAATTTATTCATCATATACTGGATGGTTTCCGCAGCCAGTTCATCAGGTCTTTTGAAGCGAAATACTCCTCGAGGAGCCTTTCCTACTGCGGTTCTGTATGCTTTTACTATATATGCTGTTTTCATTTTTCTTAGTATTTAGATATTAGATTTGAGTTTCTGGATTCGTCTTAATAGTTGCTCAAATCTAATTTCTTAATGGTTTTCCTTTTTTAAGCATGTGCTGAAGCCTTTCCAAAGTTTTTCTTTCTCCTGTAAGGGATAAGAAAGCTTCTCTTTCAAGTTCTAATAAGTATTGTTCACTTACCATCTGGTTTTCAGAAAGATCACCGCCAGCCATTACATAAGCCAGTTTGTTCGCGATCTTCTTATCATGTTCGCTGATATACTTTCCTGCTGCCATCTGGTCTGTTCCAACTAGGAATGCACCTAATGCCTGTTTTCCAAGAACTTTAATATCTGTACGTTCAATTGGTTTAGTATATCCGTTTTCAGCCATTAGCAGCGCATGTTTCTTAGCGATCGCTAATTGTCTGTCTGGATTTACAACTACAATATCTTTTCCTTTCTGAAGAAGGTTCAGGTCATAAGCTTCATATGCTGAAGTTGAAACTTTCGCCATTCCTATAGTAAGGAAGTGTTCTCTTAGTCGGTTTAGTTCTACGTCATCTTTCTGAAAAGTATCAGAAGCTCTAACCGTCATTTCCTTGGTTCCACCACCACCAGGGATCACACCAACACCAAATTCTACTAATCCAATGTAAGTTTCTGCTGCGGCAACAACTTTATCTGCGTGAAGTGACATCTCGCATCCACCACCAAGGGTCATGGCGTGAGGAGCAGCCACCGTTGGAATAGAGGAGTAGCGCATTCTCATCATAGTATCCTGGAAATATTTGATAGCCATGTTAAGCTCTTCATATTCCTGCTCAACCGCCATCATAAATATCATACCGATATTCGCACCAACAGAGAAGTTTTTACCATCATTGGCAACAACCAGTCCCTGGTAATCTTTTTCAGCGATATCAATTGCTTTATTAATTCCGTCAAGAACATCGCCACCAATCGAATTCATTTTACTTCTGAATTCAACGTTCAAGATTCCGTCACCAAGATCTTCTACAACTACGCCGCTGTTCTTGAATACTTCTTTAGATTCTCTGATGTTGTCAAGAATAATGAATGCATCCTGACCAGGAACCTTAGTTTGTTTCTTGTCGTCTATACTATAGTAATAGGTATTGCCTTCTTTTACGGTGTAGAAACTCTTACTTCCGCTTTCCAGCATTTCATTTACCCAGGCAGCAGGTTCGTAACCTTCAGCCTTCATCATTTCGATACCTTTTTCAACACCGATCGCATCCCAGATTTGGAAAGGACCATGTTCCCAACCGAATCCAGCCTTCATGGCATCATCTATTTTATATAGCTCATCTGCGATCTCTGGAATTCTGTTAGATACGTATGCGAAAAGAGCTGAAAAACTTTTTCTGTAAAAGTCTCCGGCTTTATCTTTTCCTTTAACCAGTACTTCAAAACGATCGGCAACATTATCGATGGTTTTTGTCATCTCAAGTGTAGCGAAAGAAGCACTCTTTCTATCGCGATATTCCATAGTATCAAGATCAAGAGATTTGATCTCGCTGGAACCGTCGTCCTTCTTAATTTTCTTATAGAACCCCTGGCCGGTTTTGCTTCCTAACCATTTGTTCTCCATCATGGTATTGATGAAATCTGGTAATTTGAAGAGGTCATGTTGCTCGTCATCTGGAACATTCTCATAAATACCGTTGGCAACATGAACCAATGTATCTAAACCAACAACGTCTACAGTTCTAAAAGTTGCCGATTTCTGGCGACCAATTACCGGACCCGTAAGTTTGTCTACCTCTTCGATAGTCATTCCCATATCCTTAACGGTATGGAAAAGACTCATGATAGAGAAGATTCCAATTCTATTACCTATAAATGCAGGAGTATCTTTTGCTAGAACCGCCTTTTTTCCAAGGAATTTTTCGCCGTACATCTCAAGGAAATCAAGAACTTCCTGAGAAGTTTCTTTCCCAGGAATGATCTCAAATAACCTTAAATATCTTGGTGGGTTAAAGAAGTGAGTTCCACAGAAATGCTTTTTAAAGTCATCACTACGACCTTCGGTCATAAAGTTGATCGGAATTCCGGAAGTGTTCGAAGTGATCAAAGTTCCCGGAGTTCTATGCTTTTCAAGGTTTTCAAATACCTGTTTCTTAATATCAAGACGTTCAACAACTACCTCAATGATCCAGTCTACATCAGCAACCTTATGAATATCATCTTCAAGATTTCCAGTCTTTATCCGTTTTACAAAATCCTTGTGGTAAATAGGAGAGGGTTTAGACTTTACAGACTCCTGAAGTGAATCGTTAACGATCCTGTTTCGGACTACTTCGTCTTCAAGGGTGAGTCCTTTTTTCTTTTCCTTATCATTCAGTTCGCGGGGAACTATGTCCAGAAGTAAGACTTCCACGCCGATATTGGCAAAATGGCAAGCGATACCGCTACCCATTATTCCGGATCCTACAACTGCGACTTTATTAATCCTTCTTTTCATTTGTTGGTGTTTATTATTTTATCTGATATTTATTTCTTCTGTATAAATCTTCTTTTCACTTATCAATTCTAAAATAGTGTTGGCTACTTCAATGAAGGTCTTAAGATCTTTGTCTGAAACATTTTCTTTTACCGCTTCATCAAACCGAAGAACCACTCGTTTAGAATAATCTCTCATCTCTTTACCGAATTCGGTTAAATAGATAAGTACGCTACGCCCGTCATTAGGATTCTTTTTCCTTATGATGAGGCCTTTTTCTTCCATGGTTTTCAAGATCCTGGAAAGACTGGTAGCTTCCATGCCCATTTTGGGGCCAAGTGAGGTAGATGGGGTGCCGTCTTCAGGATCTATGCTAAGTAGGGCAAATCCTGTAGCCATTGTGCTTCCTGCTTTTCCGGCCTCCTCGTTATACATTTTAGAGACTGCCATCCAGGTGGCACGCAATACATAATCTATTGTTTTTTCTTTCATCTGGATTTTGAATGAATCCAAAGTTAGGAAAAATTATTATGCATGCATAATAAAATTCGTTTAAAATATTAATATAGTGAATTAACGGTCTAAATATTCTTAAAACTAAAAAACTCCTCTTATTAGGAGGAGCTTTTTTTATCAAATTCTTAATGTCTAATTAAAACCGACCATATAATTTTTCATAAAGATCTTCATAGCGGTCTCTTATAATCCTTCTTTTTAATTTCATAGTAGGGGTAAGGTGGCCTTCTTCAATAGACCAGGTTTCAGGAGTAAGCTCGATCGTTTTAACTCTTTCCCATTTACCAAATTTCTGATTATAGAAATCTACTTCTTCCTGTATACGTTCCTTCACCAATTTATTATTGGCAATATCTTTTTCGGTTCCTTCACCCAGGTCGATATTTTTACGACGTGCCCAGTCTGTAATAAATTCAAAATTCGGTTGGATTAATGCTGCAGGCATTTTTTCTCCATCACCTACCACCATGATCTGTTCTATAAAACGAGATTGTTTCATAGTATTTTCCAGTAATTGAGGTGCTACGTATTTACCACCAGATGTTTTGAACATCTCTTTTTTCCTGTCAGTGATCTTTAAGAAACCATCTTTATCTATTTCACCAATATCACCAGTATGGAAATATCCGTCGCCATTTATAACTTCTTTAGTTTTTTCTTCATCCTTATAATAGCCCTTCATAATGTTAGGTCCTTTCGCAAGGATCTCTCCATCTTCCGCGATCTTTACCTCTACGTTATCCAGAACTTTACCAACTGTACCAATTTTGAAACCGTGATTTCTTTGATCGTTTACAGCGATCACCGGAGAAGATTCTGTTAGACCATAACCTTCCATTACCGGAATTTCAGCTGCTGCAAAAACACGCGCAAGCCTTGGCTGTAAAGCAGCACTACCTGATACAATAAGCTCAATATTTCCTCCCAGACCTTCTTTCCATTTAGAGAAGATCAGCTTTCTGGCAATTTTTAATTTAGTTTCATACCACCAACCATTGGCACCATAAGGTTCATACTCCAGACCTAGTTCTACCGCCCAGAAGAACAGGTTTTTCTTAATTCCGTCAAGAGCGGTTCCCTTAGCGATGATCTTATCATAAACCTTTTCTAGCAATCTTGGGACTGCCGTGATCACATGGGGTTTTACTTCTTTTAAGTTATCACTTATCTTATCTATGGATTCAGCAAAATAAACCGATACCGAATAATATTGATATAGGTATAATATCATTCTCTCAAAAATGTGACAAACCGGTAAAAAGCTCAGGGCCACAAAGGTACCGGGTTCAAAAGGTACACGTGGAGCACTACCCAGTACATCGCTTACTATATTATCATGAGTAAGCATTACACCTTTAGGTCTTCCGGTAGTTCCAGAAGTATATATTAAAGTAGCAAGGTCATCTGGTTTTACAGCGGCTTTTAATTTTTCAACTTCATCCTGATTTCCTTTATCTTCACCATCCTTCAAGATCTCTTTCCAGCTTTTGCAACCAGAAATGTCATCGAAACTATAAACTTCTTTAAGGTTGGTGGTTGCTTTAATGCGGTTAACCTTATCAAGAACCTCTTGGTCTGATACAAAACAATAAATTGCTCCACTGTGATTTATCACATACTCGTAATCCTCTTCAGAGATCGTAGGATAGATTGGTACGTTTTGTGCTCCCAGTTGCAGGATACCAATATCCATTACATTCCACTCTGTTCTATTAGAAGTTGAAATAACTGCGATCTTGTCATTAGGTTTAATTCCTAATCTCAAAAGTCCCCGGCTAATGGCATTTGCCTGATCTATATATTGTTGAGTTGAAAGTGTTTTCCATTCATTGCCATATTTAGTGGCCAAAGCTTCTTCCAAAGGAAAGTTTTCAAGCTGATAATAAGGGAAGTCAAAGAGTCGTTTAATGTCATTCATCAATTTGAACAATTTATTTATGTGCTTCGCAAAATAGCAAAAAAGGGGGCTACTTCAAATTGATTATGCAAAAAAGAAGGGATGTTTTTAGCATCCCTTTAATTTTATTCATAAAAATTTCTTCTTACTGCTTCTTTTTCAGCCATTTTCTAGCATTTACGAATCCTTCTAACCATGGAGAAACTTCGTCTTTTCTTCCTTTAGGATAATGAGCCCAGTTCCATTGAAAGGTAGATCGTTCTAAATGAGGCATCATTACAAGGTGTCTACCGGTGTCATCTGTTAAAACAGCCGTATTGAAGTGGGACCCATTTGGATTTGCAGGATAACCCTCATAACCGTATTTACCAACGATATTATATTTCTCCTCTTCATACGGAAAGCTGAATTTACCTTCCCCGTGAGCTGCCCAGATCCCGAGTTTCGAGCCGGCAAGAGTTGAAAGCATCACAGAATTATTTTCCTGAATTTCCACAGAAGTGAAATTACATTCAAATTTATGAGATTCATTATGTAGCATCTTTGGTTTCTGCTCATGATCTGGATTTATAAGTCCAAGTTCAATGAATAACTGGCAACCGTTACAAACTCCTAATGATAAAGTATCTTTTCTGGCAAAGAATTTATCGAGAGCTTCCTTGGCTTTTTCATTGTAAAGAAATGCTCCAGCCCATCCTTTAGCACTTCCCAGTACATCTGAGTTTGAGAAACCACCAACCGCTGCAATAAATTGAATATCTTCCAGAGTTTCACGACCGGTAATAAGATCTGTCATATGTACATCCTTAACATCAAATCCGGCTAAATACATAGCTCTGGCCATTTCACGTTCAGAATTCGATCCTTTTTCACGAATGATAGCCGCTTTAATTCTTGGTTTAGTTGAATCCAATTCAGGCAGTTTTCCTGTAAAATGTTCTGGAAACTTGAATTCCAGAGGCTGCTCTTTATAATTATGGTATCGTTCAGTAGCTTTGTCTATCCCGCTTTGTCTCTCATCAAGTAGGAAAGAAGTTTTGTACCAGGTGTCTCTTAATTCAGGAATATTGAAGCTTAGATCTGCTCCGAAATTTTTAATTCTTAGATCATTTCCTTCGGTTACCTTACCTATTTTGAAGAATTCTATTTTCTTTTCTTTAAGAATATCTTCTACCGAGCTGTCTTTTGCCTGGAAGATAATTCCACAGTTCTCATTGAAAAGAAGCTTTACAATATCTTTCTCATTAAGTGCAGAAAGATTGAGATCTGCGCTAAGATTAACGTCTGCAAAACACATTTCAAGAAGGGAAGTGATTAATCCTCCTGAAGCCACATCGTGACCTGCGAGGATTAGATCCTTTTTAACCAATTCCTGAATAGCGTTAAAAGCATCGGCGAATTTTTTGTCATCCTTTATCGTTGGCACTTCGCTACCAACTTTATTCAGGATCTGGGCAAAAGAAGATCCACCCAATTTAAAGTTATCCTGGGAAAGGTTAATATAATAGATATCCCCACCGTCTTTTTGAAGTACAGGCTCAACAACTTTAGTAATATCATTACAATGTCCTGCCGCCGATATTATTACGGTTCCCGGAGAAATTACTTCACCATCTTTATAGCGCTGTTTCATAGAAAGTGAATCCTTTCCAGTTGGAACATTGATACCTAGGGAAATGGCAAACTTTGAAACGCCTTCAACAGCTTCATATAATCTAGCATCTTCACCTTCATTGTTACAAGGCCACATCCAGTTCGCTGAAAGAGAAATTGATTTCAGACCTTTTTCCAATGGAGCCCACACTATATTCGATAAAGATTCTGCAATTGAATTTTTAGAGCCGGCAACCGGATCTACCAATGCGGAAACAGGGGAGTGGCCAATAGAAGTAGCTACACCTTCTTTTCCTTTATAATCCAACGCCATTACTCCACAGTTATTTAATGGTAACTGAAGCGGTCCGGCGGTTTGTTGTTTAGCAACCCTCCCAGAAACACAACGGTCAACTTTATTGGTCAACCAGTCCTTACAGGCTACAGCTTCTAATTGCAACAGTTGCTCCAGGTAATCATGAATTTTCGTTGTGTTATAGCTAACATTCTCGTATTCTCTTTTTACCTTTTTATCTGTCATTATCGTTTTTGGTGAACTACCAAACATATCTGATAGTTCAAGATCCATCGGCTTTTGTCCGGATTTTTCTCCTTCAAATGTAAATCGGTGATCACCAGTGACATTTCCAACTTCATACATTGGAGACCTTTCACGATCTGCTACTCTTTTTAATTGTGCAATTTGGGCCTCTCCAATTACAAGTCCCATTCTTTCCTGTGATTCGTTCCCAATGATCTCCTTTGCAGATAAAGTAGGATCTCCAACAGGTAAGGCATCAAGGTCTATCTTTCCACCTTTTTCTTCTACAAGCTCACTAAGACAGTTTAAGTGTCCGCCAGCACCGTGATCATGGATAGAAACGATAGGATTTTCATCACTTTCTACCATACCTCTAACAGCATTAGCAGCTCTTTTCTGCATCTCAGGATTAGAACGCTGAATAGCATTTAGCTCTATTCCGCTGGAAAATGCTCCAGTATCGGCAGAAGAAACGGCAGCTCCGCCCATCCCGATACGGTAATTTTCACCTCCCAGAACAACAATCTTATCACCTTTATTCGGTATATCTTTTAAAGCCTGATTTTCTTTTCCGTATCCAATACCACCCGCAAGCATAATAACTTTATCATATCCCAGGGAACGATCATGCTCAGAATGTTCAAAAGTAAGTACAGATCCAGAGATCAAAGGTTGCCCGAATTTATTTCCAAAATCTGATGCTCCGTTAGAAGCCTTTATAAGAATTTCCATTGGAGTCTGATACAGCCAGTCCCTTTCTTTCATTCCATTTTCCCATTTCCTGTCTTTATCAAGACGGGAATAAGAAGTCATGTAAACAGCAGTTCCAGCCAGGGGAAGTGACCCTTTACCACCGGCAAGCCTGTCGCGAATTTCACCACCGCTACCTGTAGCTGCGCCATTAAATGGCTCAACTGTAGTAGGGAAATTATGAGTTTCCGCTTTTAAGGAAATTACCGAATCAAAATCCTTGACCTGGTAATATTCAGGAACGTCTGGCGCTTTTGGAGCGAATTGTTCAACTTTAGGCCCTTTAATAAACGCAACATTATCCTTGTATGCGGAAACAATATCATTCGGATTTTCTTCGGAAGTCTTTCTTATAAGTTTAAAGAGAGAAGAAGGTTTTTCCTCGCCATCTATAACAAAGGTTCCATTGAAAATTTTATGGCGACAGTGTTCAGAATTTACCTGAGAGAAACCGAAAACTTCAGAGTCGGTAAGTTTGCGTCCTAATTTATCAGCCAGTCCTTCAAGATAAGCAACCTCTTCAGCATTTAATGCCAGACCTTCCTGCTGGTTATAGGCCGCTATATCATCAACCTCGACAATTGGCGCCGGATTAATATGAATATCAAAGATATCCTGATCTAACGCCTTATACTTTTGAGAAAGCATGGGGTCGAAATCATGAAAATGTTCATCGACTCTTAGAAATTCTTCAATTCTAATAAGCCCATGAATTCCCATGTTCTGGGTGATCTCAACCGCATTGGTACTCCAAGGAGTGATC
Source organism: Gramella sp. MT6 (assembly GCF_019357415.1). NCBI lineage: Bacteria > Pseudomonadati > Bacteroidota > Flavobacteriia > Flavobacteriales > Flavobacteriaceae > Christiangramia > Gramella sp. MT6. Next base: position 3,407,414 of record NZ_CP048410.1, on the reverse strand, counting down.
ATGGCTGCGCGAGGGCCAACAAAAAAATCTGCCAATGCAGATTTGTGAATTTGTTGCGTATTTCCAAAAAGCCAGTTTAGTTTAGAGATTTCCTGAGCTGAAAGTTCTGAGTGGGTTTCCACAGCAAAAACCTTTGTAGTTTGGTTTCCGAAGAAAAGGATCATTTAGGTTGTGTTTGTGTTGTTTTTTAAAGCCACAAATTTATGATTTTTTATCGGCTAGATTAAATAATTTAAGAAAGTTAAATTTATAATCATTAGAATATTCATTATCTTAATATGGTCAATCAAAAAATCTCATGCACATTAAACTATATATCATTTTGGTTATTGGAGTTCTCGGTTTTTTCGGGACGAATTCCTGTTCCTTAGTGGGTATAGATCCAGATGATATTGAATTAGTAGAAATGCGGGTAAATCATTATAAACAAACAGCTATAGGAGTAGGTCCTCAATTGGTATACCTGGTACAGGAAGAAGCGAAAATAGGCGATGAAGACTGGAATTATTTCTATGACGAAATTGAAGGTTTTGAATATGAATCTGGGTATATCTATGATTTGAAAGTGAGAAAAATTAAAATTCAGAACCCGCCTCAGGATGCTTCAGATACTAAATTTTTATTGCATAAGGTGATGTCTAAAGAGAGGGTAGATGAAGAGGAAACATTTGATATTAAACTAAAATGGGCAGGTAATAATTTTGTCCAAAATTCTGGACCTGGATATTCAATTCTAAATGAATATAATATAGAATGTGCAGAACTCTGTGAAGAATTGTCTCAGGATCTTGAAAATAATGAAGAATTAACTGGCACTTTTACTCATTTGGGAGATAACAGGCTCAAACTTATTTCAATTCAATAAAAAAGCGACCAAGCGGTCGCTTTTCTTTATTCTTTTTGTAATGATGCCATGTAAAAGCCATCATAACCGCTTTCACTGGAAAGAATACTTTTCTCTCTCAATAGTCTAAATTCTTTACCTGCTTCGGTCTTAAGGAATTTTTGAACTTGTTTTTGATTCTCAGATGGCAATACTGAACAGGTGGCATAAACCAGTTTTCCGCCTTTTTTCACGATCCTGGAATACTTTTCCAAAATTTCAAGCTGAGTGTTCCTTATCTTATCCAGAAAATCTGGTTGTAATTTCCATTTCGCATCTGGATTTCTACTAAGAACTCCCAGGCCGCTGCAAGGTGCATCAATTAGAACTCGATCTGCAGTACCATATAATTTTTTAATTACTTTGGTAGAATCGATGCTTCTGGTTTCCACGTTATGAGCGCCGGCACGTTTAGCTCGTCGCTTTAATTCTTTAAGTTTATTTCCATAGATATCCAATGCGATGATCTGCCCCTTATTCTCCATAAGCGCGGCAAGATGAAGCGTTTTCCCGCCAGCACCTGCACAGGTGTCTACAACGCGCATTCCTGGTTCTACATCAAGAAATTCTGCCACTCTTTGTGAACTGGCATCCTGAACTTCAAAAAAACCATCTTTAAATGCGTTAGTTCTGAATATATTAGCTCTTTCTTTAAGTTCAAGTGCCTCCGGGTAATTCCTGAGATTGGTAGTCTCTATACCTTCTTCTTTCAGCTTTTCAGCAAGTTCCTGAGGGTTGGTCTTTAATTTGTTAGCCCTTATCACTACAGGAGCCTGCTTGTTCAAAGCATGGATCTCATTGGTCCAGACTTTTTCTCCCAGCTCTTCTTCGCCAAGTTCATCCATCCAGTCTGGCACAGATTCCCTGAACTTTCTAATTTTACTTAGTTCATCGAACTTTCCTTTTATACGTCTTTCCGGAGTTTTCTCGAATTGCGGCCAGTCTGGGATCTCAATTCCTCTAAGTACACACCAAACCGCGAACATTCTAAAGAGGTCTTCTCTTTTAAATGGTTCTTTTACCTCAGCGATCTCGGCGTATAATCGCTTCCATCTCACAATATCATAAGTGGTTTCTGCGATAAAACTTCTATCGCGGGAGCCCCAACGTTTATCACGCTTCAATGTTTTTTCAATCACCTTATCGGCATAATTCCCTTCATTAAAAATTTCGGCTAAAGCATCAACGGTAGCAAAAACTAGATTCCTGTGTAGGCGCATAAATATTCTTTAAGGCGGCAAAGTTACGTTTTTTTGAAACGGATTAATTTATATTTGAATCAAATTCTGAATAGTTGGGCTTATGAAGGCCTGCAGCTAAAATGGACAATTTTATACTGGATATGAAAAGATAGAATCGTCCTTAAAATTGAAAATAAATGAAGAAAATAAGTTTTTTACTAATCTTATTAATCGTTGCCTGTAAGAACGATAAGCAGCAATCTGAAAACTTGGATACAATAAAAGATTCCAAGCCGTTTGAATCTGTAGAAGTTGAAGTGATCCTGGAAAACGATTCCTTAAGCATCCGTGCCATCGAGGTGATGGGAAATAGTCTGGCTTTCGCTGCAAATAACGGAACTTATGGTTTGTATAATTCCACCGAAGAGACCTGGAAGATCAACACGCAAAGTTTTGATACTATCAAACCTGAATTCAGAGCAGTGGCTAGTACTTCGAACGATTTTTTCATGTTAAGCGTTGCAAATCCGGCCTTGCTATATAAAACTGGTGATACAGGAAATATGGAAATGGTTTATAAAGAAGAGAATGAAAAAGTGTTCTATGATTCTATGGCATTCTGGAATGATGATGAAGGGATCGCTATGGGAGACCCGGTAGACAATTGTATTTCTATAATTATTACCAGGAACGGAGGTAAAAGTTGGAGAAAGATCGACTGTAAAGATCTGCCAGAATCAGCTGAAGGTGAAGCTGCTTTTGCGGCCAGCAATTCAAATATTGCCATACAGGGGGATAATACCTGGATATTGACGGGAGGTATGAGATCCAGGATCTTGTTTTCTCCTGATAAAGGAAGAAGCTGGGAAGTTTTCGAAACTCCTTTATTGCAGGGAGAGGCCACTACCGGCGGTTATAGTGTGGATTTTTATGATGAGAACAATGGAATTATTATCGGAGGAGATTATACAAAACCAGAGGGTAATAAGAGTAATAAGGCAATTACTAAAGATGGCGGAAGAACCTGGGAGCTAATCGCAGATAGTAAGGAACCGGGATATAAAAGTTCAGTGCGCTATGTTCCAAATTCTAATGCTAACGGCATAATTGCAACCGGATTTACCGGGATACATTACAGTCACAATGGCGGAAAGAACTGGAAGATGCTTTTAGATGAAGGTTTTTATACGTTAAGATTTATCAATGATAGCGTGGCATACGCAGCGGGAAAGGGGAGAGTAGCCAGACTAAAATTCAGGTAAAAAATAATCCGGCAAATAAAAACATCTGCCGGATTAACTACTAACTAACCAAAAAACTAAATATGAATAGTATTCTACTCACTACTATTTGAATCTTTCTGCTCTCTTTTTGAGCGATATTCCTTAATAAGCTTCTTATGGAATTCATCTTCAAGCTTATGAAGTTTAATAATATCTTTTGCTGAAATGATCTGTTTAAGATCTTTGAACAGCTCTTTCTTTATTTTATATTCTTCATTTTCTACGGAAAGGAATTCGTTTATGAGATTTTCAGCTTCATTTTCACTGATGCATTCTACATTTTTAAGATCTATGTGTTCGCGTTTATGTAGATTTCGTCTTTCCTTTTCGTATTTATTGTATATAGGCCAGAATTTTTCAGCTGTTTTTTCATCTAAATTGAGCTCCTGGGTGAAATAAGCCACCTTCAACGCTTTTATGCGTTCATGTTGGGCGTCTTTATCTTCTTCCTGTGAAATAACAGGTAGGGAAGTGAAAAGAATAAAAAATAATAAGATTAACTTTTTCATACTTATTCTAAAATTAAAGTAGGGTCTTCAATATTTTCGTCAATATATTCAAATACAGCTTCAGAATTAACCGCATTAAAATCTTCGTCGTTTACAAGTTGATTGCCGGTTAAAATAAAATCTGAATAGTCTGAAGTATTCAATTCAATATACCCCATGTCGTAACCCTCATCTATATAGTTTTCTAATGCAGAAACTTCTACATCATCCCATCCTAACGGTTCATTGATTCCCGAATCGAAAAAATTACCCAACAACATTACCAAAATTGCAGCAACAGCTGCCGCGTAAAATAAATATTCCTTTTTGAAAATATTTATAACTCGTGGTTTTTCAACTTGCGTTTTAGTGAGTATGGCTTCCTCAATCCCGTTGAAATATCCCTCAGGTGTGATGAACCCACTTTTTTGATTTACTAATTCAATAGATTCCTCGTTTTCGAGTTTGCGCATCATTTTATCTTCAAAACTCCCGAAGTAATCTTCTGGAACTTTGAAACCGGAATTCTGCGAATATTTTTTTCTATTGGTTTTCATTAATACTATGACATTATTTTTAGCTAAAGGTTTAATTTGATTTTAAATATTCCTCTATTTTTTTTGATGCAATATGGTAAGAAGCTTTAAGTGCTCCTTCACTGGTTTCCAGTATTTCGGCCATTTCACGGTATTTTAATTCTTCAAAATACTTCATATTAAAAACCTGTTGTTGTTTATCTGGAAGGGTAGCTATAGCTTTTTGTAGCTTTAATTGAATTTCGTCTCCTTCAAAATAAACATCGCTTTCCAGGTTATCAATGATCTGATTCTGTAATTCTTCAGATGTTATCTGCAATCTTCGGGCCTTATTATTTATAAATGTAATAGATTCATTTGTGGCGATACGATACATCCAGCTATAAAGTTTACTCTCTCCCTTAAACTGTTTAATGTTTCTGAAAATTTTTACGAAGGTATTTTGCAGAATATCATCTGTGTCATCATGGCTTTTAACCATATTTCTAATATGCCAGTAAAGCCTTTCTTTATATAATGATATGAGTTCCCGGAAAGCCTCCGGAGAAGTGGAGCTGTTCTGTAGTCTTTTTACTAATTGATCTTCCGAATTCTGCGACACAGGGATTTTAGTAGCTTTTTTATATGACGTAAAGGTATTGAAAAGGATAAAGTTTATAATATTAAAAATCAAATCTTGTACTGTAGGACTTTTTCACCAATTTCAACTCCATTTATCGATGAAATGCAAATAATAAGGATAAAAAGCTAAAATCTCTTGTTTGCTTCAGCAATTTCTTTATCTTTACAGCATCAGAATGATTTAATCTTTTTTTGCCCCAAACAAAATTGAATTGGATCGCATTATTTTCATTTGCCCCAAAGTGAAAATAATTATGTAAAAATGGATGATATTTAATTATATCATCCATTTTTTTATTTTTGCAAAAATTTAAATCAATATTTCTAATACCATGAAAACTAAAAGATTTATTAGCGCATTCGCCCTTTGTGCTAGTTTGATTATGTCATCCCAAGTAAATGCACAATCTGAAAATAATGTTGAAATAGGGGATGTTCTTAAAATTGGTAAGGCTGATAATTACCAGTACACTCATGTTGATTTTCCTAAACCAAATTTTATAATTAAAAAAGGTGGAATTGCGAATTATGACCAACTAAGTGGTACTTTGGTTGAAGTAACAAAAATCAGGAACAATGATAAGGGACAGACCACTATAATCTTAAAAAGGAGAGATGGTAAAAAGTTTTTTGGAAGCTTCTCTGAAATTAAAGCAGATTACCAGAAGGCCATAGCTTCTGCAGAATTAGTGGAGAATTAAAAAAAAAAGCCTGGTTAAATTCAGGCTTTTTTTTAATCGAAAGATTGCATTTCTACTAGTTTTTTGTAGGTGCCATTGGCTGCGATCAATTCCTGATGCCTGCCTTGTTCCACAATTTCACCACGTTGCATCACTACGATCTTATCTGCATTCTGAATTGTAGAAAGTCTGTGAGCGATCACCACCGAAGTACGGTTCTTCATCATATTTTCCAGTGCCTTTTGCACAAGTTTTTCACTTTCTGTGTCTAGAGCAGAAGTAGCTTCATCCAGGATCATTACCGGTGGATTTTTCAAAACAGCACGGGCGATAGAAAGACGTTGCTTCTGGCCACCACTTAGCTTATTTCCGCTGTCACCAATATTAGTGTCAAGAACTCCGGGCAATTCTTTAACGAACTCCCAGGCATTAGCAATCTTCAATGCATCAATGATCTCTTCATCGCTGGCATTCTCTTTCCCTAATGTGATATTATTTCTAATGGTATCATTAAAAAGTATAGAATCCTGAGTTACCAATCCCATGAGGTCTCTCAAGGAAGTTTTTTTAATCTGTCGTATGTCATTGCCATCTATCTTAATAGAACCCTTATCAACATCATAGAACCTGGTTATTAAATTGGCAATGGTTGACTTTCCAGATCCAGACTGTCCAACCAATGCTACCGTTTGACCTTTAGGAACAGTGACACTGAAGTTCTTTAGAACTTTTTCATTTTCATAACTGAAATCGATATTTTCAATGCTAATTTCAGAATTAAAATCTTTTTTGTCCAGTGCATTCGGAGCGTCGGTAATAGTAGAAGGAGTCTCTAATACCTCTAATATCCTTTCTGCTGCGGCATCTCCTTTCTTAACACTGTAAGTAGCTTTAGAAATTTGTTTTGCCGGTGTAAGGATATTGTAAGCCAAACCTAAAAAGGCAATAAAAGTGGCGGCATCAAGGCTTTCTTCAACCAGCACCATATTTCCACCAAACCATAGAATTATAACGATCACAAAGATACCGAGGAATTCACTGGTAGGGGAAGCCAGATTCTGTCGATTTACCAGTTTGTTCAGGATATTGTTCAACCTGTTAGTGGATTCCTGAAAACGATGGTAAAATTTTCTTTCGGCATTAAATCCCTTAACGATCTTTAGACTTGATAGAGTTTCCTCTACGATACTCAGGAAATGACCATTTTCTTCTTGCGCAAGATTGGATTGTTTTTTTAGTTGCTTACCTATGATCGAAATAACAAAACCTGCTACAGGAAGAAATATAAAGACAAATAGCGTAAGTTTAGCACTCATCAATAACATTGCTATGATGGTGAAGAGAATGGTTAAAGGTTCTCTCACGATCAATTCAAGTATAGAAAGAAATGAAGTTTGAACTTCATTTACATCTGCCGTAATTCTGGAAATGGTATCACCTTTTCTTTTTTCAGAAAAATAGGATACTGGTAATGCGAGTATCTTCTTGTAAACGGCATCCCTGAGATCTCTCAAAACTCCGTTACGCAGGAAAGTAAGAAAGAAGGAACTAAGATATCCGAAGAAGTTCTTTAAAAAGAATAACAGAACCACAATTCCGCAGATAAAGACCAATGCGGCCACTTCATCTTCATTTACCCGCTGAGTAACTTCATAATTAAAATAGTCTGATACATATTCTTTTGTCTTGTTCAGGCCTTCCCAAACAGGCTTTTTTGATACCCTTTTTGTTTTATCGAATAATACCTGGATGACCGGGATAAGAGCGATAAAGGAAAGTGTACTGAAAATTGCGTATAGAACGTTGCATATAATATTCAGTATCGCAAATCGCTTATATGGAATTGCGAATTGAAGTATTTTACGGAAATAGGTCATTTAAAAATAGTTAGCCCAGTTGTAATTCCTCTCTGATTCGGGCAATTTTATCACTCAATTTTTGATCCTGCTGCTCGTAATTCTCTACCGAGTCAAGATCTGTATTCACACTGATGTAGAATTTAATCTTAGGTTCTGTACCACTAGGCCTGGCTGCGATCTTGGTTCCGCTTTCAGTGTAATAAATGAGCACATTTGATTTTGGAATATCTATTGTATTTTCAGTGCGATCTTGCAGGTTTTTGGCGATAGAAGAATTATAATCTTCAATAAGCACAACCTTTTCACCGTCTATTTCCTCCCAGGGATTTTCACGTAGGTCGATCAACATTTGTTTGATCTCCTTTTCGCCTTCGATACCTTTTTTGACCAGGGAGATCAATTCTTCCTTATAAAGACCGTACTGAGTATAAAGCTGAAGCAATTTATTATAGAAAGAATTACCTTCTCCTTTCATTTTCGCAGCGATCTCGCAAGCGAGTAGGGTAGCGGTTACCGCATCTTTATCACGTACAAAATCCCCGACCATATAACCGAAACTTTCTTCCCCGCCGCCAATAAAATCTAATTCAGGGTGATCTTTGATGAGTTTTGCAATCCATTTGAAGCCTGTCAATACTTCTTTATATTCCACTCCGTAATCCTCAGTAAGATTTTTAAGCATTGGGGTGGAAACGATGGTAGAGGCAACAAATTCATTACCCTTAAGTTTATTTGAATTTTTCCATTCTTCCAGAAGGAACCAGGTCATAACAAGCATGGTCTGATTTCCATTAAGAAGTATCATTTCACCATTAAGATCCCGAACCGCCACACCAAGACGATCACAATCTGGATCTGTACCAATAACAATATCTGCATTTTCTTTTTCTGCAATTTCCAGGGCCATTTTTAAAGCTTCCGGCTCTTCAGGATTTGGAGATTTCACCGTAGGGAAATTGCCATTAGGTTTTCTCTGTTCTTCTACGATATGAACATTGGTAAAACCAGCATTTTCCAATACCTCGGGAACCATAGTAATCGAGGTGCCGTGTAAGGAGGTAAATACGACCTTAAGATTCTCTCGGGCTGAAGCTGGAGTGTCAAAACTTCCATTTTTAACTGAAGCTTCGGCAAATGCCTTATCTACTTCGCTATCAATTTTTACGATCAGATCTTCATTCGCATCAAACTTAATTGCGCTGTAATCCAGATTATTAATTACTTCTATTACTTCTGAATCCTGTGGCGGAACTAATTGACCTCCATCTTCCCAGTAAACTTTGTATCCATTGTATTCCGGTGGATTATGACTTGCAGTCAATACAATTCCACACTGGCAATCCAGATGCTTAACAGCAAAAGAAAGTTCAGGGGTTGGCCTTAATTCTGAAAAAAGAAAAACCTTAATGCCGTTTGCAGAAAATACATCTGCAACAATTTTAGCTAGTTCCTGGCTGTTATTACGACAATCATATGCTATAGCTACTTTAATTTCCTTATTCGGAAATGACTTTTTCAGGTAATTTGAAAGCCCCTGGGTGTTCTTCCCTAAAGTATATTTATTTATGCGGTTAGTTCCCACACCCATAACTCCACGCATTCCCCCGGTTCCGAATTCAGCATTTTTATAAAAGCTTTCCTCCAGTTCTTTAGGGTTCTCATCTATAAGTCTTTTAATTTCAGACCTGGTGTCATTATCAAATATATCGGTAAGCCATTCTTCAGCTTTCTGAAGAATTTCAGGTTTGTTTGTAGCCATAATCAGATTGTTTTGCTGAACAAAAATAATGATTAAAACCAGAATGCTCCTAAATATTAGGAGTGGTTTTCTTTATTAAATAACGTTCTTTATCTCGTTTAGACCTTAGAATTAATTCGCCAAGGAATCCTGCCAGGAAAAATTGAGTCCCTATAACCATTACGATAAGAGCAATATAGAACCATGGGTTGTCTACAACAAGTATGTTGGGGATGCCATGGTATAATTTATAGAGTTTTGATAGACCTATCCATCCTGCAGTGACGAAACCAATAATGAACATCAATACGCCGAGGGCCCCAAAAAGGTGCATAGGCCTTCGGCCAAATTTGGATAAGAACCAGATACTTATGAGATCTAAAAATCCGTATATGAAACGGTTAATTCCAAATTTCGTTGTACCGTATTTCCTGGCCTGGTGTTGAACTTCTTTTTCGGTTATCTTATAAAACCCGGCATTCTTGGCGAGAACAGGAATGTACCTGTGCATTTCGCCATAAACGTCTATATTTTTAATGACCTCTTTACGGTATGCTTTTAGTCCGCAATTAAAATCATGCAATTTAACCCCTGAAGTTTTTCTCGCCGCGGCGTTGAAAAGTTTTGAAGGGAGGTTCTTGGTAATCACATTATCGTAACGCTTCTTTTTCCATCCAGAAACGAGGTCGTTATCATCCTTCATGATCATATCATAAAGCTCAGGGATCTCTTCAGGATTATCCTGTAGATCTGCATCCATGGTGATCACTACGTCTCCTCCGGCCTTTAAAAAACCCGCATGCAGGGCCTGCGATTTTCCATAATTACGATTAAAACGAATACCTTTTACCCTGTCATCATTTTCAGATAAGGCCTCGATCGTTTTCCAGGAGCCATCGGTACTCCCGTCATCAATGAAAATAATCTCGTAAGAAAAGGAATTGGACCGTAAAACCTTTACGATCCAATTATATAATTCTACTAGAGATTGTTCCTCGTTTAAAAGTGGTATAACTACCGATATCTGCATTGCTTATGCTTTATCTATCCTAGAGCAGGATCTTGTTTTTTCAGAATCGCTCCAGTGATCAAAGATATAAGTAATCCGAAGAATAAACTTGATACCAGCGTCATTGTTGAAAAAAACCATGGTTTCATTGTGAATTCGGTCATCTTCATAGTGTCGCTTATCTGCTTATCACTCATGCCCTGGTCTGACATATTTTGATAGGATGTTTCCTTAACCATTTCAATGAATTCTGGATAAACAAAGCTATAATGAATATAGGCATAGATAGCAGCTACAAGACCGCCCACGGCAGCCGTAGCCAATCCAACCTTTAAGGCTTCCTTTATGCTCAGGTAATTATTATTCTTGGATTTGTAGTTATTAATAGCTAAAGCTAAGATCGCAATCGTAACAAGAATGTTTACAACGCCAATGATCCAGTTATCCTGAGAGATATTAAATGCATAGATCAAAACAAGCACTAAAACTGAATAGGCAGCAAGCAATAACCCATATGTATAGGCAATTGATTTAATTGAAGGTGAATTGTCCATTATTTGTTGAAGTTTGATTAGTTTAGCAGTTAGTTAACAAATATAGGAAAACGTTACATTCTTAATTGCAGAAAAAGTTTTTGTAAATTTGTTTGTAATTGAGAAGTTATTATTTAAATTTGCACCTCGAAAATTAAAAGATCAAAGCGATGAAGCAGGGAATCCATCCGGAAAATTATAGACTGGTAGCTTTTAAAGATATGTCTAACGAAGATGTATTTATTACAAAGTCTACAGCAAAGACAAAAGAAAGTATTGAAGTTGACGGAACAGAATACCCGTTGGTAAAACTGGAAATTTCCAGAACTTCTCACCCATACTACACAGGGCAGACTAAGCTTGTGGATAGTGCTGGTAGAATTGATAAATTCAAGAACAAATACTCAAAATTCAAGAAAAAATAATTTTTCCTGTTTTTATAGATATACAAAGCCGCTTTTTAGCGGCTTTTTTATGTTGTTGATTTTAGTATAAATCCTTTATAGTTCTTCAGGAACTATTAATTTTGACAAAATTTCAAAGATGATGAATTATATTCTTTTTGATGGTCCTCAAAGAAATGACCTTCTTCCTTTTACTTTCACCAGGCCGGTTGCAGATATACGTATAGGCGTACTTACCATAAGAGAGAAGTGGGAAAATTTACTTGAAGAAAGAACTTCAACTAAAACGGAAGATCACCTTGCTGGAAAATGGCCTTTAAAGGTTTCTGAAAAGAATATTCTAATAGATTCATCTGTCATTCCAACCAAAAGTCTGGTAGAAAAGATCGTCTCTTTAAATTCCAATGAAAAGCTTATTAAAGGCGATAAGCTTATTGCTTATTTCCAAAGTGGCGAGAAAAATATTGATGTTTCTTCCCTGGAACCGATAAATTTCGAGGAAGAGATTTTAACAGTAGACAACACCTGGGATATATTTTCAAAGAACGGAGAAGCAATAGAGCTTGATTTTGAAATGATTACAAAAGGTAGGAGTTCTGCTAAAATTGATGATTCTAATTTTGTTAAAGCTGTAGAGAACATTTTCATTGAAGAAGGTGCAGTGGTTGAAAATTGCTCTTTAAATGCATCTTCAGGTCCTATTTATATTGGTAAGAATGCTACTATCATGGAGGGTTCTTTAATCAGAGGACCTTTCGCAATTTGCCAGGGTGCGATCATTAAAATGGGCGCTAAGATCTATGGTCCAACTACGGTGGGCCCTTATTGTAAAGTAGGAGGAGAAGTGAATAATTCAGTTTTCTTCCAGAATTCGAATAAAGGTCATGACGGCTTTCTGGGTAATTCTGTCCTTGGTGAGTGGTGCAATATTGGAGCAGATTCGAATAACTCCAATCTGAAGAACAACTATGCCGAGGTAAGGTTGTGGAACTATAATACCGAGAATTTTGCCAGAACAGGTTTACAGTTCTGCGGTCTCATTATGGGTGATCATAGTAAATGTGGGATTAATACCATGTTCAATACTGGAACTGTTGTTGGAGTAAGCGCAAATATCTTTGGAAGTGGTTTTCCTAGAAATTTTATTCCAGGTTTTAGCTGGGGTGGAAGTGCAGGAACAACAACATACAAACTTGAAAAAGCATTGGAAACAATGGAGTTGGTGATGAAAAGGCGTGATGTGGAGCTGACATCGCACGACCGGGATATATTAAAGCATGCTTTTGACTATTCGGCTAAATGGAGAAAAGCCTAAAATTTCAGAAGGGTGACCAATAGAATGAGACATATAAAAAGTATTGCAGAGATCAGTAAAACTCTGTAATGCTTTTTTTTATGCGTAGCAATGATCTGTTGGCGGAACTGTTCCAGGTCTTCTTCAGTGATGCGGCTTCTTTGCATGATGCCTTTGAATTTCCTTTCAGAATTATTTAAAGCGGAGTTCTTTGCTTTACTTTCCAAATCCATGTTGGCGGGATTTGCGCGGCCAAAATCCATAATGTTCTTGTCTAAAAAAGAGTTTGAATATACGAAAAAATGTCCAATTATCTTCTAAGATTCACAGTCTCTTTTAATTACAATGTCCTCATCATTTTACAGAAACATTTTAAACTGGTATCTTTGCAGCCCCAATCTCAAGGTTGGATCTTAAATGAGGGATTATGGACGCAAAGAAAGTCGCATTTTATACATTGGGTTGCAAACTCAATTTTTCTGAAACATCAACTATAGCAAGGTCTTTCGAAAATGAGGGATTTGAAAGAGTGGATTTTTCAGAAGAGGCAGATATATATGTAATAAATACCTGTTCTGTAACCGAAAATGCAGACAAGCGTTTTAAGACCATTGTGAAGCAGGCGCAGAAGGCCAATGAAGATGCTTTTCTAATTGCTGTTGGTTGTTATGCCCAATTAAAGCCTGAAGAGCTGGCTGCAATAGATGGAGTGGATCTTGTTCTTGGTGCCACTGAAAAATTCAAGATCACAGATTATCTTAATGATCTTACTAAAAATGATCATGGTGAAGTTCATTCATGTGAGATCAACGAAGCCGATTTCTATGTTGGTTCCTATTCAATTGGAGATCGAACCAGGGCTTTTTTAAAAGTTCAGGATGGTTGTGATTATAAATGTACTTATTGTACAATACCGTTGGCTCGTGGAATCTCGAGAAGTGATAAGCTGGAGAATGTATTAAATAATGCAGCTGAAATTTCTGAACAGGGAATTAAAGAGATCGTTCTAACAGGAGTGAATATAGGGGATTACGGAAAAGGTGAATTCGGTAATAAAAAACACGAGCATACCTTTTTAGACCTGGTAAAAGCCCTGGATGAAGTTGACGGAATAGAAAGATTAAGAATTTCTTCTATAGAGCCGAACTTGCTTAAAAACGAAACTATAGATTTTGTATCCCAGAGCAGGACCTTTGTACCTCATTTCCATATTCCTCTTCAAAGTGGAAGTGATGAGATCCTGAAGCTTATGAGAAGGCGATATATGAGCGATCTCTATGTGGACAGGGTTCGCCGAATAAGAGAGGTAATGCCGAATGCTTGTATAGGTGTTGATGTTATCATTGGTTTTCCAGGAGAAACAGATGAACACTTTCTGGAAACTTATAATTTTCTAAATGAATTAGATATTTCCTATTTACATGTGTTTACCTATTCTGAAAGGGATAATACTCCGGCTGCAGAAATGGAAGGTGTAGTTTCAACGAAGGTTCGTAAAAAAAGAAGTAAGATGCTTCGCGGTCTTTCCGCTAAAAAGCGACGCGCCTTTTATGAAAGTCAGTTAGGAAATACCTGCACTGTGTTATTTGAAGGCGAGAATAAGGAGGGCTATATTCACGGGTTTACAGAAAACTACGTAAAAGTTAAAGCACCCTGGGATCCAGGTAAAGTAAACACCCTTCAGAAAATTAAATTAACTGAAATAGATGAAGATGGGCTGGTTAGGTTTGAAGAAGTACCAGCGGCAGTGGCAGTTTAAATATTCATACCTACAGGTAGAAGTTCTTTATATTTTCTTCGGTTTTTTCTCATAAAACCGGCAACTTCAGGGCTTGTAGGAACTACACTTGTATTTCTTTCTTTAATTTCAGCAAGTACTGCAACAATAAAGTCTTCCTGTCTGTGTTCAGTTCCATCAGGCATTCTCATTTTTGTTAAGAAGATCTTTCTTTCCTGTTGAGAATATTCAATGGTCGCTAAAGTACCGTTGATAGTAGTTTCAAATTGCCTTTGAAATTCATTGTCTGTAATTACTAAATCTTCCTTGCTCATTTCTTTAAATTTTAGTTCATAGATACTTCAATAAGAAGCACTTTTGAAGGTTTTTTGAACCCCATGGAAATTTTATCTGTTTCCCAAATTCCAATGGCATCACGTTTCTTAAGCAATGTATCTGCAACATTGGCTTCACCTTCGATAAGAAAAACATAAACCCCGTGGTGTTCATTCTTTAATACATACTCAATTTTCCTGCCAGTCTCAAAATCACCTAAATGCAAATAGGCTTGCTGGTTAATAAAAAGGGAGTTATTAGATTGATCAGACCTTGGAGAAACTACATTTATAAGCTGGTTCTCTTTCATAAGATCTGAAAAATCTTTCTGGTCATATCTAGGCTCTAAACCGTTCTTTTTTGGAAAGATCCATATCTGTAACAAATTCAGTTCTTCGTTGGAGGAATTGAATTCACTGTGTTCAACTCCCGTTCCAGCACTCATAACCTGAACCTCACCGGCTTTTATCACAGCGTTGTGGTTCATGGAATCTTTATGTCTTATTTCACCTTTTAAAGGAATAGAAATAATTTCCATGTTCTTATGTGGATGAGTGCCAAAGCCCTTTCCTGCTTTTACAAGGTCATCATTTAGAACCCTTAATTGCCCGAATTGGACTTTATTTGGATCAAAAAAATTAGCGAAGCTGAATGAATAATTAGCGTCGAGCCAGCCGTAATTGGCTTTCCCCCGCGAAACTGCAGGATGAAATACTTTTTCCATTTTTTGTGGCTTGGTAAATTTGAAAGTCAAGTATTATGCAGTAATTTTGATTGTTAAATTTACAACTAAATGCCAGCAATCTTTGTTATATACATGTTAAAATGAACCAGGAACAAAAGCTTACCCATGTGTATTTAATGCCTGGTATGGCAGCCGATTCTGCGATCTTTGAGAATATTTCTCTTCCAGAAGATGAATTCAAGGTTCATCCTCTTAAATGGGAGATACCTCATGTTGACGAAAGTCTTGAGAAATATGCTAAAAGAATACTGAGATATGTTAAACATTCTGAACCCGTGTTAATAGGTGTATCCTTTGGCGGGGTAATTGTACAGGAAATGGCAAAGTATATAGAGGTTGAGAGGCTTATAATTATATCCAGCGTAAAATGTAGCGACGAATTACCTCCCAGAATGAAATTTGCCTCAAAAACGGGTCTATTTAAACTTATACCGACCGGTCTGGCAGATTATGTAGATTACTTTGAGAAGATCGCCGTGGGAGATTTTCTAAAGAAACGGGCCAGGTTGTATAAGCAATACATCTCTATTACAGATAAGCAGTACCTCAATTGGGCGATAAAGAATATGGTTAATTGGAAATGTGATAGACCCGATGAAAAAGTGATTCATATTCATGGAGATCGGGATGAGGTTTTTCCTATAAAAAATATTCATGGAGCAATTAAGATAAAAGGGGGAACCCATATAATGATTATCAATCGTTTCCGTTGGTTTAATGAGAATCTACCCGAATTGATTAGTACCGGGAAATTAAAAAAGAAAGAACAAACAAAACAAGTTAATTAGCTATGAAAATATTAAAAAGTGCTTTACTGGTTGTTGGGTTATTAACGATATGCGCTGTAAGCATTAATGCGGTGCAGCGTGGAGATAGCGAAAGTTCAGTAGAGAAAATGATGAAAGTGAATGTAGATGATAAGAGTGTTGCAGATTCCTACAATATTAAAGCCCTTCCTATGCCAGATAATCTCAGTTTCGCAGGCGAAGGAGTTCCTCTCGAAGATCCGGATATCTACGAAAGAATGGATCGTGAGCTACTTGTAAATACCTATTGGCAGTCTAACGCCTTATTATTGATAAAAAGAGCGAATAAGTATTTTCCGGTGATCGAGCCTATTCTTAAAGAAGAAGGAGTGCCAGATGATCTTAAATACCTCGCAGTTATAGAAAGTGGACTTACTCAGGCAGTTTCTCCGGCCAAGGCAGTTGGTTTCTGGCAAATTATGGAGGGTACAGGTAAAGATTATGGTCTTGAGATCAATGCGAATGTTGATGAAAGATACCATATCGAGAAATCAACCAGGGTAGCGGCAGATTATTTAAAAAAGGCAAAAGAAAGGTTTGGTTCCTGGACTTTGGCAGCTGCTTCATACAATGCTGGTCAATATGGTGTAGATAAGCAGTTGGAAAGACAAAAGGTTGATGATTATTACGACCTTTTACTTGGTGAGGAAACCGGGAGATATGTTTTCAGGATACTTGCATTGAAAGAGATTATGAATCATCCTGAGAAATACGGATTTAATTTTGAAGAATCAGATCTTTACAAGCATATTCCGGTTGCAAAGGTTAAAGTAGATACAGTGGTTAAAGATTTCCCTGATTTCGCGGCCAAATTCGGGATCAATTATAAGATATTAAAGGTGCATAATCCTTGGCTTCGAGATGATCACCTTAAGAATGCTTCGGGAAAAACCTACTTCATCGACATTCCTGAAAAAGGTAATTATCCTGAAATAAATTAAATATCATTATTCAGCCTGAACGTTGTCTGCGTAAATTCCTTCATATCCCTTAATCAGGTTTTGGGAAATAGAAGTTTCAAGAGCGATATAATTTTCACGGTAAGCGGTTTCCTCTTCGGTTTGCAGGGGAGGAAAAACGCTTCTTAGTATATCCATGATCTTTTTATCACCAGAGATAAGGAAACAGGTTGGAAGGCCTAGGGAGTGTTTTAATTGCTTAACAACGTAAGCTCCGTTGTTCTGACTTTCATCTACATAAACCACTGAAATATTAGTAGAGAATTTCTCTGCTAATTCACGTACTTTATCGCGCTTGTCCCAGAATAAGACTACAAAGTCTATTTTATCTTTGTAGGCTTTTGCCAGTTCGTTAATCGCTGGGATCTCACCCTTGCTGGGAACACACCAGGAAGCGTAAGTAATAAGAAACACCGGTTTTTTATAATCATAAAGTGCTACTTCCTTCTTTTTTAAATTTCTAAACTTGAAATTGTCCATATAAGAACCTTCAAGATGGGTGCTGGTGAAATTTTCAAAAAGTTCTTTTCCTTTTTCGTAGTCATTGAATCGATAAGCGAGATCAGCTTTTCTATTATAATCTGAAAGATGGAAATATAAGGCCTCAGAAAAATAGGTCTTTTCCTGCAGCTCTTGCTGAGAAAATACGGTGGGGCCAATAAATAGAAAAACTAGTAATAGTTTTTTCATGTAATTTTTGGGGCTGGTTTTGTCAAAAGTATATCAGCTTTTTCTTACACGAAAAAAATATCGTTAAAGTACCTATTTATTAGGCAAAAGAGTAAATGTTATTAAAATGTTTATAAGTGGAGCTTCTAGATCTTTTTCATTTGCTCTTTCATCATACGTATCTGATCGTTCATCATACCATGCTTATCAAGCTTTTTTGCTTCATTTAAAAGCATGGTGGCCTCACGTTTTCTACGCTTGGTCATGGCAATCCCTGCCAGGTTCAATTTAGCCATAGCAAGATCATGATCCATGGAAAGACCGAGTTTAAGTGCCCTTTTAAAGAATTTTTCGGCCTGGGTGATATTGGTTTGGGAAACCATAAGGCCATGAAGATACCAATAATAACCCTGTTGCTTTTGAACCAGGGCCTTTTCAGGATCTTTAATTTTATCAAGCCACCTTTTAGCGCCAGGGAAATCCTGCTTCCTTAATTTTAGAAAAGCGAGTAGAATCATTTCATTTTTGAAATAAAGAAAAATGAACATTCCGGCCAGTAAGATCAGCGCAATGCCATTTCCAATCTCTCCTTCAATGAATTGCCAGACCGCTGATGCAAGTATTAAACCGGCTAAAACTAACTTGATATTTTTGTTGAACATTATTTATCTAATTTTTCCAGGCGGCAAAGGTAATAAAAACAATTAAAAATTATTTTAATTTAGTATTTGCAGTACTTAAAAAGCTTTGTATATTTGCACGCAGTTTTAAAGACAGACAAAACGAATTTACAGAAGATAAAAGATATTCACAATGAAAAGAACGTTTCAACCATCTAAAAGGAAAAGAAAAAATAAGCACGGATTCAGAGAGCGTATGGCTAGTGCTAACGGAAGAAAAGTCCTTGCTCGAAGAAGAGCTAAAGGTAGAAAGAAATTATCTGTATCTTCTGAAAACAGACATAAACACTAATGAAAATCAGTGTTCGAAATAATAAAGGTGTTACTTTTTAAGTAACGCCTTTTTTTATACCCAGACGCTTCTTATTTTTAGCCCTAACACAACGTAACGCAAACACAACACATTATTATGCCAAAAAACAACGACATTAAATGCGTTTTAATTATAGGATCTGGACCAATTGTTATAGGACAGGCCTGTGAATTTGATTATTCCGGAACCCAATCTTTACGCTCATTAAGAGAGGACGGAATTAAAACAATACTGATAAATTCGAACCCTGCAACTATCATGACCGACCCATCCATGGCCGATCATGTGTATTTAAAACCCCTTACCACAAAATCTTTAGTAGAGATACTAAAGGATCATCCCGAAATTGATGCGGTGCTTCCTACCATGGGAGGGCAAACTGCTCTTAACCTTTGTATTGAAGCAGATGAGAAAGGGATTTGGTCTGATTTCAACGTGAAGTTGATTGGTGTTGATATAGACGCGATCAATATTTGTGAAGATAGAGAGCAGTTCAAACAACTAATGGGTAGAATTGGGATTCCTGTTGCTCCGGCAAAAACCGTTACTTCTTATTTACAAGGAAAAGAAGTTGCCCAGGAATTTGGGTATCCACTTGTAATTAGAGCATCATTTACCCTTGGGGGAGGTGGGGCCGGATTTGTTCATCGTGCTGAAGATTTTGACGAGATGTTGACCTACGGGCTGGAAACTTCTCCAATTCACGAGGTTTTGATCGATAAGGCATTACTGGGTTGGAAAGAATATGAGGTTGAATTACTACGTGACAAGAACGATAATGTTGTGATTATCTGTACCGTCGAAAATATGGATCCTATGGGGATTCATACTGGAGATTCTATCACAGTTGCTCCTGCTATGACGCTAAGCGATAAGGCATTCCAGAGAATGAGGGATATGGCCATCAAAATGATGCGTAGTATCGGAGACTTTGCGGGAGGATGTAATGTACAGTTCGCAGTAAGCCCAGATGAAAAAGAAGACATTTATGCTATCGAGATTAACCCTCGTGTTTCCAGGTCTTCTGCGTTAGCTTCTAAGGCTACCGGATACCCAATTGCAAAGATCGCTACCAAACTTGCTCTAGGCTATAATCTAGATGAGCTGGATAACCAGATCACCAAATCTACTTCCGCTTTATTTGAACCTTCATTGGATTACGTGATCGTAAAGATACCACGTTGGAATTTCGATAAATTTGAAGGAGCAGATCGCACTTTAGGCCTTCAGATGAAATCTGTTGGAGAGGTAATGGGAATAGGAAGATCTTTCCAGGAAGCGCTTCATAAAGCCACCCAGTCGCTGGAAATCAAAAGAAATGGTTTAGGTGCAGATGGTAAGGGTTATAAGGATTATGACCAGATCATAGATAAGTTAACAAATCCAAGCTGGGATAGGGTTTTTGTGATCTATGATGCTATACAGATGGGGATTCCACTTAGCAGGATACATGAGATCACCAAGATCGACATGTGGTTCTTAAAGCAATATGAAGAACTTCATGCTCTTGATAATGAAATTTCAAAATTTGATATCAACTCACTTCCTAAAGATCTACTCTTAGAGGCGAAACAGAAAGGTTTTGCAGACAGGCAAATTGCTCATATGCTGGATTGTCTGGAAAGTGAAGTATACAACAAGCGTGAGGAACTGGGAGTTAATCGAGTATATAAACTGGTTGATACCTGTGCGGCTGAATTCAAAGCGGAAACTCCATATTATTATTCAACTTTTGAAGAAGGAATTCAATCTAAAGAAGGTGAATTCTATACTGCAAATGAGAGCCAGGTTTCAGACCGAAAAAAGATTATCGTTCTTGGATCTGGTCCTAATAGAATAGGGCAGGGGATTGAATTTGATTATAGCTGTGTGCATGGGGTACTTGCGGCTTCAGAATGTGGCTACGAAACGATCATGATCAACTGTAACCCTGAAACGGTTTCTACAGATTTTGATACTGCAGACAAATTATACTTTGAGCCGGTTTTTTGGGAGCATATATATGACATTATCAGGCATGAAAAGCCGGAAGGTGTTATCGTGCAATTAGGAGGTCAAACTGCTCTTAAACTTGCTGAAAAGCTTCACAGGTATGGTGTGAAGATCATGGGAACAAGTTTTGAAGCCCTGGATCTTGCAGAAGACAGAGGTAGTTTCTCTAAACTGCTTCAGGCACATGATATTCCTTATCCAGATTTCGGAACAGCAGAGAATGCAGAGGAGGCACTTGCCCTGGCAGATGAACTTGATTTCCCAATCCTGGTAAGACCATCTTATGTTCTTGGAGGTCAGGGAATGAAGATTGTGATTAATAAAGATGAGCTTGAAGAGCATGTAGTAGATCTTTTAAGAAAGATCCCTAACAATAAGCTTCTTCTTGATCATTACCTTGATGGGGCTATAGAAGCTGAAGCCGATGCAATTTGCGATGGTGAAGATGTTTACATCATAGGGATCATGGAGCATATCGAGCCATGTGGAATCCACTCAGGAGATTCCAACGCGCTGCTTCCTCCATTTAACCTTGGAGACCTGGTGATGCAACAGATCAAGGATCACACGAAAAAGATCGCTCTTGCCTTAAACACTGTAGGTTTGATCAATATTCAGTTTGCTATCAAAGATGACAAGGTCTTTATTATTGAAGCAAATCCTAGAGCATCGAGAACAGTTCCTTTTATTGCCAAGGCATACAAGGAGCCATATGTGAACTATGCAACTAAAGTGATGCTTGGAGCCAAGAAGGTGAAAGACTTTACATTCAATCCTCAGTTGGAAGGTTATGCGATTAAGCAACCGGTGTTCTCTTTCAATAAATTCCAGAAAGTGAACAAGCAACTAGGGCCTGAGATGAAGAGTACTGGAGAAAGTATCCTCTTTATTGATAGTTTAAAAGATGATGAATTCTACGATCTTTATTCAAGAAGGAAGATGTACTTAAGTAAATAATATATTTTCAAATTTGTAAAAAGTCATTTCGACTGAATTGAGATCCAACTTTTATGTATCTCGGTTCTATTGAAATGACTTTTTTCTTTAATATGCTTTTATGAAAGAATTGGTATTGATCATTGGTGGTATTTATGGTGGCCTTTCGGTTATTTTAGGAGCTTTCGGGGCTCATGCCCTTAAGAAAAAGTTTAATGAAGATCAGCTTAAAAGTTTTGAAACCGGTGTGAAATACCAGATGTACCATGCTATTGTACTAATAATCTGTGGAATTACTTTTCCTTTTCTTTCTGGGTTGCAAATTGTGATGGCCTGGTGTTTTATTATCGGAATTCTACTTTTTTCTTTCAGTATTTATGGGTTAACCTGGAATTCTTCCAGAGGAAAAAAGATTAAAATTTTGGGGCCAATCACGCCGCTAGGAGGTCTTTTGCTGGTAGCAGGTTGGGTTTTATTGACAATTAATCTGGCCAATATCGCGATGTATCTTAATCCTTAGGTTTTCAATTAATCGATCTGTCTTTTTCTATATTTTTCGGCATACCAGGCTACTAATATCAATTGAGTAGAATGATACAGCATTATTGGTAACAATAAAAGGCCGGAACTGGCAGCATTTCCGAATAAAACCCTCACCATTACAGATCCGTGCACCAGAGATTTCTTGGTTCCGCAGAATTGAGCCGCTATTTTGTCTTCAGTATTAAAACCAATGATCTTCGAGAAATAAGCTAGTCCAAAGAAGACCGCAAAGAAAAGAATCAAAACGATAACCGCCATTTTTAATAATTCATCCAATTCTACCGATGCGATAAGGTCTGACGTAAACGAGTTGCTAAAGCTGGAATATATAATTAGAATAATGGTGGTCTTGTCAAAGAGGCTTAATTGCTTGCCATATTTTCTCGCAAAATGTCCAAAGTATCTCTGTAAAAATAAACCTAGCGCTAACGGCAGAATTATTTGCAGACAAAGTTTCTGCAGTACCACGATAAAGTCAAAATCTGCCGATTTTCCCAGGATAAATCCAATCCAGAGTGGTGTAGCTACAATCCCTATAAGCCCTGAAAGACTTGCGTTAAATATGGCAGTTGGTAAATTACCCTTTGCTAAAGCTACCATCACCACAGATGATGATACTGTAGATGGCAAGGTGCCTAAAAAGAAAAGTGCGATCCAGAGGTCCGATTTTAGCCCATCTTCAAAAAGTGGAAGACAGAGCAGGCATAGTAAGGGAAAAACAATGAACGTGGTAACGTGTATGACGATGTGAACCTTGTAATTTATCACACCGGCACGGAATTCAGCTGGTGAAAGCTTTAGGCCATAGAAGAAGAATATCAGTCCGATCCCGATATCTGTAATCGTTTTTAAAGGCAGCAGATCTATTCCCTGTGGGAAAAAATAGGCGATCCCTATGGCTAAAAAAATAGCTACTATGAATCCGTGAGACTTCAAGAATCCAGTTCTATTTTAGCTTTATGATCTTCAAGAATATGCAAGTATTTATCTGAAGAAAAATCGGTCTCATGGAATTCCTGGATTCTTCTTTTCTTCATATTTTTTCTTTTAATGCTCTTAGCAAAACGTCTTATCTGATTGTCGGTTCTTAATATCAACCCGGGAACGTCTACAGAATCTCCTTTATCGTCTTTTGCAACCATTGTGAAATATGAGGAATTGCAATGCTTTATTTCTCCTGTTTGTATATTTTCTGCTTCAACACGAATTCCTATCACCATTGAGCTTCTCCCAACATAATTTACAGAAGCTTTCATGGTTACTAGTTCCCCGATCTCAATTGGTTTCAGGAAATCTACTGTGTCAACGCTAGCGGTAACACAATACGCTCTTGAGTGTTTTGAGGCGCAGGCGAAAGCGATCTGGTCCAGTAATGATAGAATATAACCGCCGTGGATCTTCCCATTAAAATTGGAATGGGAGGGAAGCATTAATTCTGAAATTACTACCTGGCTGTCTTGTATGTCTTTAAAAGATTTCTGCATAGTTATTTTCTAAAATGTGGACTTTCAGATTTTTCAACTTCGGAAATGAAATACTTGGTATCTCCCCAGAAGAAAAAGGTAGTATATCGCTCTTCATAGGTAAGTTTCACATAATTGCCTTCATATTCCTGAAGTTTCTGGATCACGTCATCGTGCTTGTCCAGAACCGAAAACTGGAATATCTGAGCTCCACTTATTCCCTGGCTTATTTCGCCTTCCCAGGTCTTTACAATTACACCTTTATGACTGAATTTGATCAATTCTCCACTTCTGGTACCCTCGCTATATGGTACAAAATAGACGAAGGCGTAATATAGTAGCCAAAGAATCAGGATGCCTCCAAGTATGTAGAATAAGGTCTTTTTCATTTTAAATTTCTTTATAAATAAGATTCATAAACTCTTCAAATTTTGAGGGCTCCAGCCAACGAGTAACGATTACTAAGTTCCTCTTCTGATCTATGACGATAAAATTACCACCAAAACCTGCGGCATAAAAGATTTCATTATCAATTTCCGGCATATTTCGATCGCCTTTCGAGTTAAGCCACCACATATATCCGTAATTCGGATTTGGTTTAGAAGGTTGGATTGCCTCTTTTATCAAATTGGGCGAGATCAATTGTATATCTTCCCATTTCCCGTTGTTCATAAATAAGAGTCCGAACCTTGCCATATCTTCTGTATTGATGAACATTCCGCCGCCAGAATGGCCGCCGCCGCTTACAGATTGCATTTTAAGACCGTCTATAACAGTCCAGGAATTATCATAACCAAACCATCTCCAGGATTGAGATGCGTTGATAGGATCCATGATATTTTCTTTTAGCACTTTTGGTAAGGGCTTTCTGAATACATTTAATAGAGAATATGCCAGGACGTTTACCCGAACATCGTTGTACTTGAAATTAGTGCCAGGTTCGTGTAGTTCTCTGGATCTCCATTCGTCTATAGTTTTATCTTGAGGTGGCCTGTCTGCCCAGTCGAAACCGCCCCATAGTTCTCCACTCCAATCTGAATTTTGTTGTAACAGGTTTTTCCAGGTGATCTGGGAATTATGTTTTCCTTCAAAAGTATCGTACCATACGTAATCTATTACCACATCATTAAAATCTGTGATCAAATTTTTATCCATTGCAATAAGAGCAGTGGTAGAAAGAAAGCTTTTCGTTACGCTAAAGGTCATGTCTACCCTTTTGGTATCACCCCACTTTGCAACTATATAGCCATCTTTCAATATGATTCCTGCCGGTCCGCCTCTTCTTTTAACTGGGCCTAACAATTCGTGATAAGGTTCCTGTTGAAAACCTTTTAATATGGCTTGTCGCAGATCCCTAGATTCTGAATATTCATTTGCTTTTGCGAATTCTACGGCTTCAGATAAATTTAAATTGAAATCTGAAGCAGATCGCTCTTCCCATTCTCCGGCATCTGGAAAATAGATCTCTTGTGCCTTTAATTCAGGGAAAAAGAAAAGGAAGCTGAATAAGATTAAGGTGTAAATGGTTTTCATTGTAGATTAAATGTAGGATTTTCTGATTCTTCTTCACTTTCAGAATCTTCATTGGCTTTGTCCAGCCAGACTTTTCCGATCTTTTGTTTTGGTGCTATACCAAGTTCTTCCAGCTTATCGATATCTTTAATGAGGTTTTGCTGGCCGGTTAATTTTTTCATCGCCCCGGAATATGCATTCTTAGTAGAATCTATTCTATCTCCCACGGTATTAAGATCGTCAAGAAGAATTTTGAACTTGTGATATAAACTGGAAGCGTGTTTAGCAATGGCCAAAGCATTCTGTTGCTGTTTTTCATTGCTCCAGATAGTGTCTATAGTTCTTAGAGTGGATAAAAGGGTAGTAGGGCTAACCAGGAGTATATTCTTCTGAAAAGCTGTATAGAAAAATGTGTTATCTGCATTTTGCGCCAAATATAAGGCGGGCTCAATAGGAATAAACATTAAAACAAAATCTGGAGATTTCATCTCATGCAGATCTTCATATTTTTTACTGCTTAGTTGCAGGATATGATTGTTCAGTGATCGGATGTGCTCCTTTAAATAGCGTTCCTGGGTATCCTTATTCTCTTCGCTTACATATTTCTCATAAGCAACCAGGGAGACCTTAGAATCGATAACCATGCGTTTGTCGTTCGGTAAATGTATAACGACATCTGGATAGAGCCTGTTACCATCTTCATCTTTATGGGATTCTTGAATAAAGTATTCGCGATCCTTTACTAATCCCGACTTTTCGAGCACTTTCTCAAGGATCAACTCACCCCAGTTACCCTGGGTTTTGTTTTCGCCTTTTAAAGCTTTAGTTAGGTTATTCGCCTCTTCGCTTATCCTTATATTTTGCTCGTTCAGGTTTCTAAGCTGCTCGCCAAGTTCACTGTGTCTCTTAATGAAATTCTCATTGTTAAGGTTCACCTTGTCCTCGAAGGTCTTTATTTTTTCCTTCAATGGATCGAGAATACTTTCGATGTTTTGTTTGTTGAGAGTGGTGAATTTTTCAGATTTCTGGTCCAGGATCCTGTTCGCAAGGTTTTCAAATTCTTTAGAAAATTTCTCCTGAAGCTTTTCAACCTCGGCTTTCTGTTCTTCATTTCTTTCCTGAAGATTATTGAATTCTGAAATTTTCCGGGTGAGTTGTAAACTTAAATATTCCTTTTTTTGCCTGATCTCTTCACGCTCTAATTCGATCTTTTCAATATCTGCCTGCGCTTCGTTTTTCAGTTGCTGAATATCAGACTTATAATTATCTAAGTTGTTGTTTAATTGAGTTTTAAGTTCTTCTATGTGAAGTGATAGTTGATTATTCTTTTCTTCCAGTCTGCTGGCTTCAGAGCCGGACTTTAAACTGGAAATTAACTTCCCCAGATAGCCTCCTATTCCTAATGCGATCAAAAATATTAAGGTAACAAGAAGGTATTCGTTCATATGGTAGGCGATTTTCTCAAAGATACTTATTTAAGAATTTTAATGAAGGGCGAGGAAAGAAATTTGAATTGCAGGCCTATTTAATTTTAAAACTTGAAGATTCCTGGTCGAAATGAATAAGGTTCCCGGGGAAAAGATCATTGATAGCTCTGGTCTTTACTAGTTCCTCCGGATTTCCGAATAATGCTTTCTTATCTTTAAGAATAATAAGTTTATCGCAAAGCTGTAGAGCAAGGTTGATTTCGTGTGAAGCAAAAAGTATTGCTTTATTGGTTTCTTTACTAAGCTTTTGAAGCAGTTTTAATACATATGCTTTGTGATACAGGTCCAGGTGAGTGGTAGGTTCGTCCAGGATAATTAGTGGAGTGTCCTGTGCCAGTGCCCGGGCTATTAAAACCTTTTGAAACTGACCGTCACTTAATTCGTGACATTTCTTGTTTTTGATGTCTTCGATATTTACCAATTTAATGGCGTGCATGATCTTTTTCAGGTCATTTTTGGTTAGAC
Source organism: Gramella sp. MT6 (assembly GCF_019357415.1). Classification (NCBI taxonomy): domain Bacteria; kingdom Pseudomonadati; phylum Bacteroidota; class Flavobacteriia; order Flavobacteriales; family Flavobacteriaceae; genus Christiangramia; species Gramella sp. MT6. The sequence goes on along the minus strand of NZ_CP048410.1, from coordinate 3,380,282 downwards.
GGCCTATCCAGTTAGTATAGGGTTGCCTGCCCAGGGCTACCAATTCGATAACACTCAGATTTTTTGATAACAATTGCTCGGTTAAGACCATGCTAATATTTTTAGCAAGGTCAGAAGGGTCTGTTTTAGATAATTTACTGTTAGATATAAAAACCTCTCCATCAACACTTTGTAGTATTCCACTTAAAGTTTTAAGTAAGGTAGATTTTCCAGCTCCATTCACTCCGATAACGGCAACAAGCTCACCGGGATTAATTTCTATATTGATGTCTGATGCTATCAAATTCACCTTATTTTTCTTCCTGTAACCTATGTTTAGGCTTTCAGTTTTAAGGACGCTATTTGAATTTGATGCTGTCATTTAAAAATTGAACTTTCTTTTTCTTACCAGTAACCAGATGACCACCGGTGCTCCAATTAGCGAAGTTATGGCATTAATAGGTAAGCTGTATTCGCTTCCCGGGATTTGCGCAATAATATCGCATAGCAACATTAAAATTGCACCGCCAAATATTACTGCGGGAACAAGGGTTATATGATTGGCGGAAGGAATGATCTGTCTAATTAAATGAGGCACTGCGAGACCAACAAAGGCGATAGGGCCTGCAAAAGCAGTAATGCTACCTGCGAGCAAGCTGGTAGCTATGATTATCGCAAACCTGTTCTTTTTTATGTTAGTACCCAGGCTTCTCGCATACTGCTCCCCAAGCAGCAGTGAATTAAGGTTCTTTATACTTCCTATACTAATTAAGATACCAAGGATCCAGAAAAGGCTAAGAATGCCTACTTCGTCCCAGCTTAGGTCTCCCAGACTACCATAAGACCAGAATACATATTGCTGAAGTTGTGAAGCCGGACTAAAATAGGCTAGAACGCTAACTATAGCTGCGGTAAGGCTGGCAAACATCAACCCAATGATAAGTATAGCCATAGTATCTCTTAATCGAATAGAAGCCAGTATAACGGCAAATAGTACTAATAAACTTCCCAGGCTGGATGCGATAACCAGGCTCCATTTAGAAAGCAGGATCACGGCAAAAGAAGCCCCGAAAACCGAAGCGCCCATAAACACGATCGCAACTCCAAGGCTGGCACCGCTGCTAAGTCCTAGAACATAAGGACCTGCCAAAGGATTTCTAAACAGGGTCTGCATTAAAAGTCCGCTTACAGCCAGACCAGATCCGGTAATGATAGCTGTGATCGCTTTAGGTAGACGGTAATTAACGATGATATATCTCCAGGTGTCTTTTTCTACCTCAAGACCCAGCAGTGAAGAGGTTACTTCAGAAATAGGAATATTTACCGAACCGAGGCTAATATTGAATAATCCTGTAAGGATCACCGCCAGGAATAGCAGGATTATGGAGAAAGTATATTTTCTCTGGTTCAGCATTAATTAAGAGGTTTGTAAAATACCAGTTCGTAATTCTCTAATAATTCAGGGTGAAAGATGGCGATGTGATCTTTTAAAATAAGATCAGGTCTTTGCGGTCCCAATTCATAATATAGAATTCCTCCGGTTTCGCCCTGTGATAAGCTTACACTATATACATTTTTATTCATTACAGCTGTGAATCTTTGGTAGTGTTCAGATTCATTGAATAGTTGTTCATAGGAAGTGAATTGCCCGGAACTCATCCAGAACTCTGCATCTTCCGCTTTTTCCAAAACACTTTCAAATGCGAGGGACAGGCTGCCATCACCTTTTGTATCAGAATACAGGTAATTTGCATTGGCATCCTTAATGAATTGGGCTTGCCAGGAATTGCCATAGGGCATATACCATTTATCATTGTACATAGACCCACTAATGATTGTAGGTTTTGAATTAGCTGTTTTCGCGAGTTCTTTGGCTGCAAGATATTCAGACTTTATTTCCTTGAAGATTTCCTGTGCCTTTTTTTCCTTTCCGTAAAGAGCTCCGAAGAATTTGATCCATTCGGCTTTTCCAAGCGGACTTTGTTCTGTCCAGTCGCCATTATAAATCACCGGGATACCGGTTTTTTGAATGGTTTCAAAACTTTTGTTCGAAGCATCAATGGCAAAGCCTATGACTACATCTGGTGAAAGTTCGATAAGAACTTCAGTATTTATATTTTCATTCTGGCCTAATTCGGAGATCTCTCCATTATCTATTAGTTTCCTTGTTTTTTCTGAAGAAATGTAATTCAGCCCGGGAAAACCTTTTAAGGTATTTTCCTCATTCAATGCTTCTAAGGCAGGGATATGAGTGGTAGAGGTAACTACAATATTTTCTACTGGAACTTCAACGAGCTGGTCAAAATTTAAATTTTTAGGGATCTCGGCATCTTTTTCTTTCAAAAGATATATAAAAGGATCCTGTGCGCCGGGCCAGGGAGTATTTACCTCTATGATACTGTAATTTTTGAATTTGGTGATGCTAAATCCTGTTGCATTTTCTATTTCAACAGTCTTACCTTTTTGATTATCAGGATCATTCTGTTGAGGTCTTTCTTTACAGGAAAGGATGCCAAGGATTAGAAATATGAAAATAATTTTTTTCAAGATCGGTCGATTTGAGTTCAAAAGTAAGATTATTTAAAATTTTGAACCCTTAACCTAACTTAATTGTTTAATTTTGCCACGAAATTTTGGTTCAACGCTGATTTATTTCCGCGTGGATTAAAAGGGAATCAGGGGGAAGTGTAAACTTCATAAACCTGAGCTGTTCCCGCAACTGTAAGCTTAGTTCCGCTATTAAAGGAATGGCTGCAATAATTCTTCAAACCACTGTCTTAAAAGATGGGAAGGTGAATTGCAGTACGTGAGCCAGGAGACCTGCCTGAATTTCAACTAGTATCGAGTGACTTTCGGGATAAAGGTCGGCAGATTATGAACAGAAACTTATATCTTTTATTTACATTATTGCTGTGTTGTTGCTTAAAAGCTACATCGCAAAATGATTCCATTAACTGGCTCGATGAGGTCCTGCTCAGTGATGTGAAGCTGAAAAATAATTCTGAAGGGCAGTTTGTTAAAGAGATCAGTTCCACTGTAATTCAGCGTTCAGAACCATTATTAACTTCCTTACTTAAATTCAATACCCCATTCTTTTTTCGTGAAAATGGATACGGAATGGTCTCTTCAGCCTCTGTGCGTGGAACAGGAGCTTCTCAAACCGCGGTTATATGGAACGGAATTAATATCAATTCCCAATTTACAGGTCAGACAGATTTCAATACCGTAAACACCAAAGTATTTGATAATATCAGTCTCCGGCCGGGTGGAGGAAGCGTTGTATATGGCAGTGGTGCTATTGGAGGAACGATTCATTTAAGCAACGAATTTAGTTTTGACGGAAATTCAGAAAATGAAATTAGGCTGGGTTATGGTAGTTTTGATACTTACCAGACATCCTATAATGGCAATTTCTCTACTGAAAAGACCAGCGTAAATATTGGTTTAGCAGGAGTGAGCTCTGAAAATGATTATAAATACCTGGAGACTCAGGAATACAATGAAAATGGGGATTTTTATAATGTTTCTTTAAATGCCTCTATAGCTCAATGGCTAGGAGATACCAATATTTTAAAGTTCTATTCCAACTATTATGAGGGTGATCGCGGTTTTTCTGGAACCTTGAATTTACCTTCCAACAGCAAATATGAGGATCGGAATTCTAGAAATCTCCTTGAATGGAAGTCTTTTGCTGGAAAATTCACCAGTAGCCTCAAACTAGCCTGGATCGATGAAAGTTTCAAATATTATGAGAACAGGGATTCAGATAATTATAGTTCCGGAGATGCAGAAACTGGAATTATTAAATATGATCTGGAATATGAATTTGCTAAAAATAAGAAGCTTAACCTTATTGCCGATTATACCGATGTTCAGGGAGTAGGCACAGGGATTGAAAATGCCGAAAGAAAGATAGGAGGGATTTCTGCTTTATGGAGTCATCAACTGGAGAAATTTAGTTATGAGTTGAGCTTAAGGCAGGAGATCACCAATAATTACGATTCACCTTTATTATTTTCCATAGGAAGCTCGTATCAATTCTCTGAGAATTACCAGCTAAGATTTAATTCTTCCCGTAATTTTCGGATACCTACATTTAATGATCTGTTCTGGTTACAGGGAGGTAATACTAATCTGGATCCAGAAACGTCAATTCAGGCAGAATTAGGAAATGAATTCAATTTCAACGTATTAAGAATTAACCTCACCGGTTATTTTATAGATATCGATGACCTTATTCGCTGGATTCCTGATGAATCTGGTATGTGGAGACCGGTGAATACAGCTAATGTGCATAATTACGGGTTGGAGTTGTTTGCGGCTTGGAATACGCAATTATCAGAAAATGCCTTTAGTCTCAACACTAGTTATGCTTATACAAGATCTGTAGATCAGGAAACAGGTGACCAGCTTATTTATACACCACAACACAAAGTGACCCTGGCTGCTGGTTATGAAATAAAGAACTTTTCTATTCTGCTGCAGTCACTCTATAATGGGAGTATTTATACTTCTTCAGATAATAATTATGAATTGGAAGGCTATGAAATTGCCGACCTGTATTTGGGCTACACATTTTCAAGGAATCCTGAAATTGGTGTAGATCTTCGATTTAATAACATTTTCAACAAGAAATATCAAAGCCTGCCATCCCGTATTATGCCGGGAAGGTCTATTAATTCTACACTAACTTTTAAATTTTAAACATGAACTACAAACACTTATTACTTTTATTCTTTATCGCGTTATTATTCAATTCCTGCGAAAATGATGATTGCTGCGCCCCTGTTCCGGAAACCGATGCTCAGTTTCAATCAGGGATTTTTGTACTTAATGAAGGCAATTTTGGCTCAGCCAATGCTTCGGTGAATTTTATAAATGAAGAGAATGAAGAAAATTCAGCTCAGATCTTTAATAATATCAATGGTTTTGATCTGGGAGATACGGCTCAAAGCATGGAAATGCATGATGTTCTAGCGATCATAGTGGTAAATGTTTCGAACAAAATCGAAATCGTAAACCGCTTTACTTTTGAAAGTTTAGGGACGATCAACACTAATTTGATGAATCCAAGGTTTGCGGAAGTTATAGGAGATAAACTGTTTGTAACCAATTGGGGAGACGGTGGAAATCCTGATGATGATTTTGTAGCAGTTTTCAACCTTGTAAATTTCTCGTTTATTGAAACTATACCGGTTGCAGAAGGACCTGAAAATTTGATATCAGTTAACAATGCACTTTACGTTGCTCATAAAGGAGGTTTCTCGTTTAATAATATTGTTTCTGTAATAGATAGTGAATCCAATGTGGTTGTTAAAGAAATTGAAGTTGGCGATGTTCCAAATTCCATGGTTGTTCAGGGTAACGATCTTTGGGTTCTGGCCTCGGGTAAACCATCTTATGCAGATGTAGAAACTGCCGGGGAACTATCTAGAATAGAGCTTGCAACAAACGAGGTGGTAGAATTTTCTGAATTTCCTGAGAGTAGTATACATCCTGAAAACCTTCAGCTTAGTGGTAACAGTGCTTATTTTACCATAGGTAAATCTGTCTATCAATATGATTTAGGAGAGGAATTACCAGAATCTGCGGAATATAGCCTGGATGAAGTTGCTGTTCTTTATGGTTTTGAAATTCATGATAACAAGATATATGTGGCTTCCCCACGAGCTGATTTTACAGGGGATGGAGATCTTTATATTTATGATCTTGGCGATGGTAGTTTGCTGGATCAATATTCGGCCGGAATCAATCCTAATGGAATTTATTTTAATTAAGTCATTGTTATTTTGAAATAAAAAACCCCGCCATTGAGCGGGGTTTTTCAATTTATCTATAGAAACTATTTATTTCTTAAAATCTGGAGTTTTGATCTTGCTTAGATCAAATTCCGGAAGATCATCAATATACATATTCCTGTATGCATCTTCACCTTCATAACTCTCAGCAACGTATTCCGGGTTGAATTTACCGGCTTTCATTACTTCCTGGAATTGACGGTTGCTTGATATTTGATTGAGTGCTGTTGCGAGTAATGGCTCTGATGGGTCTCCAAGGACACCAAAATTATCCCACATTTCAGATTTTTCAATATCCGGGATAAGGCCATTTGGATAAGCTTCACCATTCTTATTAACCGAAGTTGAAATTAACGGCTGGATAGCATATTTATGATCTGGATTTAGATTCTCTTTTTCATAATAAGGAACATCTGCATCATAAAGAGTAATCGAAGCCTGAACTTTACCGACTGTTTTTTCTCCAATATGAACCACTTCAATATGTGGTGCAAGACCATTAATTATAAGTTCGCTGGCAGATGCCGAAGAACCTGTGGCAATAACATACAGTTTGGTAAGGTTTAAACTATTAATAGGCATTGGCTGATGGTCTGGATGATCACTTTCATCACCATCAAAGATCTGGTCATCAAATCTGGTGATTTTTGCTGCAGAACTCAAAAGCGTTTCAATATTATCATTGTACCTGGTTCTAATTAGGATCTCATCCTTAAACTGACCGGTGATCATACTGGCCAAGTCTGCTGCAGAAGAAACTCTACCGCCTCCATTATATCTTAGGTCTAGCACTAGTTCAGTCACGTTATCAGATTTGAACTGAGCAAATACATCATTCAACTCATCATCAAAATCATGGGTAAAACTATTATACATTAGATATCCTACTTTGATCCCATCGAGATCAATGGTTTTAGCTACCAGGATAGGATTCTCAGTAAGTTCAACTTTAGTGATCTCTACAGTTTCACCAGTTGAGGAAACACCTTGAGCGGTGAATTCAGCTAAACCAAAAGTGAAATTATCCAAATCAAGAAGATCATTATAGTTTGCTATAGTTAACTGTGAGCCGTTAATTTCAGAAAATAGCATTCCTCTTTCTAAACCGGCATTATCTGCAGGAGAGCCTGGAATAACATATCTAATGATACCAACCAGATCATTGGATCCTGTAGATATTCTACCTAATCTAATATTTGCACCAGAAGTTTTTCTGATTCCGGCAAAGGTATTTTCCAGTTCTTCGTAATCAGCTACGATCCAGCTGAATTCATCTTCAGAATATTTAAGGGCATTATTGAAAAAGTCTTCAGGAGAGCCATATGAATCTAAATAATCTATGTACTCACTGTTAGAACTAAAAGCATCATCCTGTAATTTTGGTTTAAATTCCTTGTAGAGATACCAGAAATTCATGGCTTCCCATTCAAAGTCTTTTATGTCCAATTCTAGTTGTTCTTCAGCTGTTAAGCTGGTACCTGGTTTCTCAACAGGAAAATCTTCGACATCATCACTGTCTGAACAGGAAGTCAATAATCCTCCGGTTAAAAAAAGAAGAACAATAAATTTATAAATTTTCATAATTAATTCTAGGGTTATTAATTTTCAACAATTTTTTCTAAAAATAGTTACATATCTACAATTAAAAAATAATTTGTAACAAAACTATTTCTGATTCGTCGTAAAGTTGAGAAGGCAGTATAAAACTAACCACAACCTAATGAAAGAACACACCTTCCTTAATGTTATTAATCCGGTGAAGGATAAAATGTATCGTTTGGCTCTAAGATTGTTAACCTCGAAGGAGGCAGCCGAGGATGCCACACAAGAGGTGATTCTTAAACTTTGGGATCGTAAGGATAGAATCAAGCATTATGCCAATGTTGAAGCCTTTGCGATGACAGTGACCAAGAACTATTGTCTTGATCAGTTAAAACTGAAGCAAAATAATAACCTTCGAATAGTTCATCAAAATTATGAAAGTGAACATCAGTCGCTACAGTCTGAAATTGAAGTGAACGATGAAATGGAGTGGTTAGGCAGGATTGTTGCCACATTACCTGAACAACAAAAAATGATATTTCAGTTAAGGGATATCGAACAATATGATTACGAAGAGATCGCAGAGATCATGGAAATGAACCAAACGGCAATTAGAGTGTCTCTATCCCGGGCAAGAAAAGCCATTAGAGAAAATTTAATAAAAAAACACAACTATGGAATTAAGTAAAATCGAAAAGCTTTTAGAGCGATATGAGGAAGGTGAGACCTCATTGGCTGAAGAAAAAATGCTTAGGGAGTATTTTCTTAAAGAAGAGGTTCCGGAGCATCTAAGAAGCTATCAGTTGATGTTCACTTTTTCGGCTAACCAGGCCGGAAAAAGGCTGGAAAGTACTCCGGCGGTCAGCTCGCATAATAGAAAAAACTGGTATGCCTGGAGCTCTATAGCAGCGATATTGATTGTAGCCTTGGGGATATTCTTCTTCAATGATTCCTCGCAGAGACTCAATAATAATGACCTGGGAACAATTAGTGAGGAAGAGATCGCTCTAGAAAAAGCTAAAGAAACCCTGGCGATGGTTTCCCAGTTCATGAATGAGGGGAAGTCTGATCTTGTATACCTCAAAGAGTTTAATAACACAAAAAATAAAATAATTCAAATAGATTAAAACCAGAAATCATGAATAGATTAGTAATTACCCTCCTGTTAACCCTGGCACCCATGCTCATTCAGTCTCAGAATTTTGAGAAATATGAGGACATGAAAGAAGTTGATGCCATGGTTATGACCAGTAAAATGTTCAAAATGCTGGCGAAAGTAGATTTAAGTGAAAATGATCCCGAAGCGAGAGAATATATGAAACTAATAGAAAACCTGGATCGTATCCAGATCTATAAGTCTTCAGATTCTAAGGTGATGTCACAAATGGCAACCGATGTGAAGTCTTATCTTCAAAAAGGATCTCTGGAAGAGCTTATGAGAGTGAACGATGACGGGCAGAATATCAAATTCTATTCTCTTCCTGGTAAGAATGACAATTACGTAAGAGAATTGTTCATGTACCTTGAAGGGACAGAGGATGATAAGCCTATGACGGTGATCTTAAGTATTACCGGGGAAATAGACCTGTCTCAATTATCCAAATTAACATCAGACCTTAAAGTTCCTGGTGCAGAAGAATTAAAGAAAGCCAACGAAAAATCATAAACCATGAAAACAATTAAATATTTATTTGCTATAGCATTTATAGCTGTACTTACGTCTTGTAACGATGGTAAGTCCCTTCAAAAATATTATGTAGAGAATCAGGAAGATACAGATTTTCTAGCATTAGATGTACCAACGAGTATGTTTACTAATAGCAGTTCTTTGGAAGCTGAAGAAAAAGCCACATTAGAAAGTATAAAAAAGATCAATGTACTTGCGCTTAAAAAAGACGAAAACCCTGCGAAGTTTGAAGAAGAAAAAGTAAAACTGAACGAGATCTTTAGCGATGAAAAATATCAGTTACTTATGAAATATGGGGGTGGAGATCGTAAAGCCGCTTTATATTTTACAGGTGAAGAAGACGCGATAGATGAACTAATAGTTTATGGCTATGATGATAATCAGGGGCTTGGAATCGCCAGGGTTCTTGGAGAAGATATGGATCCAGAGAAGATCATGAAATTGATGAAATCTCTTGATAAAGAAAATATCAATGTGGAAGGAATTAAAGGTCTTGGCGATATCTTTGGAAGCCAGGAATTAGAAAATGACTCGGTTAAAGTTGAAATGAAAGTTAGTTCTGAAGATGTAGAAACTTCAGAGAAAGATCTTGACGCTATTGAAGAATAGTGAATTTAATTAGTTGAAAAGAAGAAGCCCCGGAAACGGGGCTTTTTTATATTAAGAACTTTTCAATTTATATTCCAGTATAATTCTGCGGAGTTATCTTATGAAGTTCTTTCTTTATTTCATCTGAGACTTCCAGTTGGTCAATAAATTCAGACATGCTCTTTTCAGTAATTCTCTCATTGGTCCTTGTTAATCCTTTCAAAGCCTCATAAGGATTCTTAAAGCCTTCTCTTCTAAGAATGGTCTGAATTGCTTCTGCTACTACCGCCCAGTTGTTCTCAAGGTCTGCATTTAGTTTTTCTTCATTTAGCAGTAACTTGTTAAGTCCTTTTAAAGTTGACTGGAATGCTATAAGAGTATGACCTACAGGCACCCCTATATTTCTTAATACGGTACTATCTGTAAGATCACGCTGTAACCTGCTTACTGGTAATTTGGCCGAAAGATGTTCAAAAAGAGCATTGGCTATCCCAAGATTTCCTTCGCTGTTTTCAAAATCTATAGGGTTTACTTTATGTGGCATTGCAGAAGAACCAATTTCACCTTTCTTGATCCTTTGTTTGAAATAATCCATGGATATATAAGTCCAGATATCCCGATCCAAATCCAGAAGTATATTATTGATCCTTTTTAAGGCATCAAATAAAGCTGCGGAATGATCATAATGTTCGATCTGGGTAGTAGGGAAGGAGTGGTGCAGTCCTAGTTTATTTTCAACAAAATTATTTCCGAATTTCCTCCAGTCAATATCTGGATATGCAACCTTATGAGCATTGTAGTTTCCAGTTGCACCTCCAAATTTGGCTGCGTGAGGGATCTGTTCTAATAATCTTATTTGTTCTTTGATCCTTATCACGAATACTTCGATCTCTTTACCCAATCTGGTAGGCGATGCCGGCTGCCCATGCGTTCTTGCCAACAAAGGAATATCTTTCCAGTCATTTGCCAGTTGCTGAAGTTTCTCCAGGATCTCATTAAGTTCTGGTAAATAAACATCGTTAATGGCATCTTTAAGGCTTAACGGGATCGCGGTGTTATTTATATCCTGGGAAGTAAGGCCAAAATGAATAAATTCTTTCGAGGTTTCCATTCCCAGTTTACCGAATTCTTCCTTTAGAAAATATTCTACTGCCTTTACATCATGGTTAGTGATCTTTTCGATCTTCTTAACTGCCTGTGCATCTAAAGCGGTGAAATTCTCATATAACTCTCTTAATTTTTTAAAGTTTTCTGTATCAACATCTTTAAGCTGGGGTAATCCCTGCTCGTATAAAGCGATGAAATATTCAACTTCAACAAGAATTCGATATTTTATTAAGGCTTCTTCGCTAAAATAAGCTGATAGTTTCTTGGTTTTAGATCTATATCGTCCATCAATTGGAGAAACTGCAGAAAGGGATGTCATTTTTTACTTTTAAAAATTAAAGGCGTAAAGATACCGCTTCAGATTTTACAAAAAAACTACTACCTTAATTTCCTTAAAATCTTTATTGCTCGGGATTTGTATCCGGCGGAAGAGGAGACGATGTCTTTATCTAATATACCCTTTAATTCTTCGGATATCCACTCTCTTTCATTTTTCAGATCATAAATATTTTGCATTGAAAAAACTTTGACGGCTGTTTGTTCTTCGGAAATTAACCAAAGAAAGGAAAGGTCAATAATTGTAGATCTTATGGACGTATTAAATTGAAAATTTGAATTAGGGTCTAAGTGCTTATTTATAGAAAAATTATAGATCTTGGCCAGGCATCTTCTTGAAGAAGAATCGGTATATCCTTTTCCGGAAATAACCAATTCTGATATATAGGGATACAGACAACTGAAATTCTTACGGCCTAAAACCTCAATGACCATTAAAGCTTTAAGAGAAAAGGCTTCATCATGTTTAAAGATATATTGCATGACCTCGTTCAGCAATTCATCAGATCCAGAGATCTTTTCAGCGGCTTCTTCTCTTTTCTTTATAGTCGCATTAACCTGATCAAGAATTGATCGAGCTCTCATTTCTCAGTATTCATTAGTTTTTTCACCAATGTCGGTACACCTTCAACGGCTGTATCGCTTATTATATGAAGATTTCCGCTTTCTGCTATATTAGGTTTTGGGTCTATAAAATAGACAGGAGTTCGCCGTGGTGCAAAATCCACCAGGCTGGCAGCCGGATAAACCTGCATGGAGGTTCCAATTATCATTAAAATATCGGCTGTGGCGGTTATTTCAGCCGATTTCTGGAACATGGGTACTGCTTCTCCAAACCAAACAACATGTGGACGTAACTGGCAATTATGTTCACAAAAGTCACCTGGATTTATATCTTTTCTCCAGTCCATGATGAGGTTTTCATCAAATGTACTTCTGGCTTTAAGCAGTTCTCCGTGTAGATGAGTAACATTTTTACTTCCAGCTCTCTCATGGAGATCGTCTATGTTCTGGGTAATAATCTCAACCTGATATTTTTCCTGTAATTCCGCCAACGCATAATGGGCTGCATTTGGTTCTACCTGCAATAATTGTTTTCTTCTCTGATTGTAAAAATCCAACACCAGCTCCATGTTGTTTTCCCATCCAAAAGGGGAAGCAACCTCCATAACGTCATGTCCTTCCCAGAGTCCGTTTGCGTCTCTGAAGGTTTTTATTCCGCTTTCGGCACTTATTCCGGCACCTGATAAAACTACAATTTTCTTCATTTTAACATTTATTAACGCACTTTTTTGTTTTTGTTAACAACCGTTATTTTATTCCTTACCGTAACTAATATAGTTTTAAGCGCAGAAAGCGCAAAAGCTTTCTGAATACTTTAATAATAACCAAATTCTATTTATGAAAAATTTATTTAAACTTTTAATGTTAGCATTGCCTGTAATGCTATTTACAAGTTGTGACGAGGATGATGACTTCGCTACAGCTGTCGAGGAAACCGATCGAACGGGGACTTCAACAACTTACGATCTTGTGTCCAAATCTGATCCTTCAATTTCGGGAACCGCAACTTTTTATCAAAATAGTGATAATAGTACGTTTGTGAAATTGAATTTACAAGGAACACCAGATGGAGGTATGCATCCAGCTCACATTCATTTTAATTCTGCTGCAGAAGGCGGCGACATTGCTATTAGCCTTGAGCCTGTAGATGGTTCTACCGGGTTTAGCGATACTGAGGTTACTGCACTGGATGATGGCACAGCTATCACTTACGAGGAGCTTATTAATTTTGATGGATATATTAATGTTCATGCAAGCCCTGATGATCTAAGTACTCTTGTTGCCCAGGGGGACATAGGACAAAATGTATTGACTGGAGTTTCAAAAAGTTATGATCTTAACACTAAAGACGTTGACGGGATCTCTGGAAGTATATTATTTGAGCAGAGAGTGAGCGGGGACGCTCTTGCTACTATCATGCTTGATGGTACTCCAGATGGAGGAATGCACCCAGCTCATATACATATGAATTCTGCCGCACAGGGAGGAGATATAGCAGTTACCTTTAATTCTGTTGACGGTACTACAGGAATGAGCCAAACAAACATATCTGAGCTTAATGATGGTACAGCTATCACTTATAGCCAGATTTTAAATTATGATGGATATGTAAATGTTCATTTAAGTGCCGATGACCTTGGGACTCTTGTAGCGCAGGGAGATATAGGCGAAAATGAGTTAACCGGAGAATCTAAAACATATGCACTTGAAGAAAGAGCTGTTGATGGTATTTCTGGATCTGTTGTATTCGAAGAGAGAAAAAGCGGTGACGCTTTAGCTACAATAATGTTAGATGGCACTCCAGAAGGTGGAATGCATCCAGCGCATATTCACATGAACACTGCTGCAGAAGGAGGAGATATTGCATTTACCTTCAATCCTGTGAATGGAACTACAGGAATGAGCATGACAGATGTAGCTATGCTTGATGATGGAACTAACTTTGGTTATTCTAACGTACTTTCTTATGATGGATATGTAAATGTTCATTTAAGTGCAGATGCTCTTGGAACTATCGTTGCACAGGGAGATATTGGACAGAATGAACTTACAGGTGAGTCTAAATCTTATGATTTAGATGAAAGAGCTGTTGAAGGTATTTCTGGTTCTGTATTATTCGAGGAACGAGTGAATGGAGAAGCTCTTGCTACTATTATGTTAGATGGTACTCCAGATGGAGGTATGCATCCTGCACATATTCATATGAATACTGCTGCTGAAGGTGGAGATATAGCCTTTACTTTTAACCCGGTGAATGGAACTACTGGTATGAGTAGAACTAACGTTGCTATGCTTGATGATGATACAGAGTTCGGTTATGAAGATGTTCTTGATTATGACGGATATGTAAATGTTCATTTAAGTGCAGATGCTCTTGGAACTATCGTTGCTCAGGGAGATATAGGTCAAAATGAGTTAACCGGTATGTCTAAAGTATATGATCTTGATACAAAAGATGTAGCTGGTATTTCTGGTTATGTTCAATTTGAAGAAAGAAATAATGGAGAGGCTCTTGCTACAATAGTATTGAATGGTACTCCAGATGGAGGAATGCATCCTGCTCATATTCATATGGGATCTGTTGCTGAAGCTCCTGGAGATATAGCTTTTACTTTTAACCCTGTAAATGGTACAACAGGTAGAAGTAGGACTAATGTTGCTATGCTAGATGATGACACAGAGTTTGGTTATGAAGATGTTCTAACTTATGATGGATATGTAAATGTTCATTTAAGTGCTGAAGACCTGGCCACTCTTGTTGCCCAGGGTAATATTGGAAGCAACGAATAATAAAATTAATCTGATAAATTAAACCCGGCTATATGCCGGGTTTTTTTATTTTTACCCTGAAATGAATGATAAAGAAATCTTAGATCACCTCCAGGAATTCCTTACGCCAAGACGTAAATCTCTATTCGAAAAAGTTCTGGCTGAACGTACAGATCATTTGACTGTGGTTGCTCAGGATGTTTACCAGTTGCACAATACCAGCGCAGTAGTGCGTAGTTGTGATGTATTCGGGATACAGAATATTCACGTGATAGAAGAAAAAATTCCGCGTAGAATAGATAAAGAGATCGCTATGGGTGCTCAGAAATGGGTTGATATTAACCGGTATAATTCTGCAAAAGACTGTGTGAAAAAATTGAGGACTGAAGGTTACAGGATAGTCGCCACCAGTCCGCATGATGATTCTCAATTACTGGAAGATTTCGATATTAGTACTCCTGCAGCTCTTTTCTTTGGAACCGAAAAAGATGGATTGTCTGAAGAAATAATGCGGGAAGCAGATACTACAATCAAAATACCAATGGTTGGTTTTACTGAAAGTTTGAATATTTCTGTTTCGGCAGCAATTATATTACAAAGCCTAACTTCAAAACTCAAAAGATCTAACGTAGAATGGCAATTTAGTGAAGAGGAAAAAGCAAGGATCAGAATGAATTGGACTAAAAAGACCATTAAAAATTCAGAACAAATTATTGAAAGATTTCTGAATCAGTAATTATTTGTAACTTTTACTCGCCTAAACCTACTTAATGACCCTCTTTTTTTATTTAATTATAGCGCTAATTACATTTTTTGCTTTCCTGCACGCGTGGGCGAAGAAGGAATATGATGTAAGTAGAACCGTGGTTATCAATAAACCAAGGGAAGAAGTCTTCAATTTCGTAAGACAGCTAAAAAAGCAACCTTTGTGGAATCCCTGGTTCAAACGGGATCCGGAAGCGATTTTAAAATATAAAGGAGAAGACGGTAAGATTGGAGCAAGTTTTTACTGGAAAGGAAATAACAAGGCAGGTGAGGGGATACAACGAATCGTGAAAGCCAAGCAAGGCAGGGTTTTCGAAACAAAGATCCTTTTTGTGAAACCCGTTAAAGTAAATGCCCTAACCTATATTGGGGTTAAGGAAATTGAAGCGGAAAAAACTAAAATGGTATGGGGAACCCGAGGAAATCTGGCTTTTCCATTAACTATCATCAGTATATTTTATTCTCCTGAAAAAGCTCTTGGAGAAAAATTTGAGGAAGGTCTTAAAGAATTAAAAAGTATCCTGGAAGTCAATTAGTTCTTTTGAAGAACTTTGTACTCTTCGTAACAGCTGTTAATTGCATCCAGTATCTGAAGATCATTTGCTGTTTTCATGAAATCCTGTGAGTAATTGCAATTATTGAGTATCTCGTCAATTTCAGCTCTGTTCACCTGTAGTAAAGCCATCAAAGTTTCACGGTCAAATTTATTACGCAAAAGACTACGGATGTTATCATCCTTCTTCATTTGACGTAATTTCTTCATTTGTCTCGGCCTGGTGCCAAAAATGTTATAGACCATATCTGCAGGATTAGAAAGCGATCTAATCGCTTTAGTCACTGCATTTGGTGATGAATCACCTCCTTCATACCCAGAGTTTAATCCTGAAATGCTATAGCGGTAATTGTCATAAATAGGAATATTCTTCGCGTCAATTTCGAGATAACCAGTTAATTTAACAGAGTTTACCGTTACCTCTTCCAGAGCAAAACCAAGTTCGGTCATTTTTACCTTCACGTTACCGTACTTAAGCCAGTCATTGGTAACTCTTACACGTATGGATCTGAATCCCAGATAAGAAAAGTATAACGTATCATTAACTGTAGCCTGAAGTTCAAATTCTCCGTTTTCATCGGTAACTGCACCTTTAACCTGGTTCAGGTTAACGATATGCACATTTTCGATAGGCTTATCATTGGCGGCATTCATTACCGTCCCGGAAACCATATCCTGAGCAGACATGTATCCCGATATCAGGAGAAAAAATATAAGAAGGGTGTTTTTCATAACAATCGGGGCTAAAAATATAAAATCCT
Source organism: Gramella sp. MT6 (assembly GCF_019357415.1). NCBI lineage: Bacteria > Pseudomonadati > Bacteroidota > Flavobacteriia > Flavobacteriales > Flavobacteriaceae > Christiangramia > Gramella sp. MT6. The sequence continues at coordinate 3,363,833 of NZ_CP048410.1, read as the reverse complement.
TATAAAAAACAATGCCAAACTTAAAGATTAAGTTTGGCATTTATTGAATTTATTAAGCTTTCGATCTTCTTCTCTTTATTGAATTCTCGATATTCTTATTTCGGCTTCCTTTTCTTGGGCCTTTATCATCTCTTTTTTCAGATCTTCTTCTTCCGCTGAATTTTCCACCTTTATTATCGTCAAAGCTTTTAGAGTTTCTTCTTCCTCCGCCGCCACCGCTGCGTTCTCTCTTTCTTCCTCCGCCACCTCTGCCAGATTGCTGGTCTTTGGTAACTTCAACATTTACGAACCTGCCGTTCTGCTTGTATTCAGTAAAGGTTTTAAGAATAAGGTCTGTGTGCTTTTCATCTGTATTAAAAAATGAGAAACTGGCTTTGCAATCAACTTTAAATACATCGTCTCTATCAAGATTAAGTTCTTCCGTAAGGAAATCCTTAAGACTTTTCCAGTCATATCCGTCTTTAGATCCAACATTGATAAAATATCTGGTATTCCCCTCAGAAACTTCTGGCCTACCGCCTGCAGATTCTGCATTAAGATCTGGAGCTTTCTGATAGTAATTAAAGAAACGGGTGAATTCTACCGAAAAGAATTTTTTGATCAATTCTTCCTTGGTGAAATCTTCCAGAGCTTCGTTTATGGTAGGAAGGTAAGGATCAATATCGTGATTGATCTCTGTCTTCTTGATATCATTAGCTAAATGGAAAAGCTGCGTTTTACAGATCTCTTTCCCATCAGGAATTTGTTTCTCCTCGAATTTCTGCTGAATGATTTTTTCAATAGTTCTGATCTTACGAACTTCACTTTTTGAAATGATCACCATAGAAACACCGTTTTTCCCGGCTCTACCTGTTCTACCACTACGGTGAGTATAGGTTTCAATTTCGTCTGGCAACTGGTAGTTGATTACGTGAGTAATATCATCTACATCAATTCCACGTGCAGCAACATCTGTCGCCACAAGCATCTGGATCTGGCGGCTTCTGAAACTCTTCATTACCAGGTCACGCTGATTCTGACTTAAGTCTCCGTGTAATGCCGCAGCATTATATCCATCCTCAATAAGTTTTTCAGCAACTTTTTGAGTATCTCTTTTAGTTCTACAGAAGATCACTGAGAAAATATCAGGATTAGCATCTGCAAGCCTTTTTAAAGCATCGTAACGATTACGGTGATTTACTAAATACCACTCGTGAGAAACGTTAGAAGTACCCATGTTTTTAGATCCTACAGTGATTTCAACAGGATTTGTCATGAACTTCTTGGCGATCTTTGCTACCTCTTTAGGCATAGTTGCAGAGAATAACCAAGTTTTCTTTTCTTGCGGGGTATGTGAAAGGATACTCTTAATATCTTCATAAAATCCCATGTTCAGCATTTCATCTGCTTCATCAAGCACACAATATCCAATAGAGGAGATGTTTGCCATTCTTCTGCGGATCATATCCTGCATTCTACCTGGAGTAGCTACGATGATCTGAGCTCCTCTTTCGATGGCTCTTGCCTGATCTGTAATACTAGCTCCACCATAAACTGCAACTACGTTCAAAGATTTTTTATACTTAGAGTAGTTCTTAAGTTCATTAGTGATCTGTAAACACAGTTCACGGGTAGGTGAAAGGATTAATGCCTGGGTTTTCTTAGAATTTGAATCAATTTTCTGGATTAGTGGAAAACCAAAGGCAGCTGTTTTACCAGTTCCTGTTTGTGCCAGTGACACAAGGTCGGTTTCCTGTTCTAATAAGATTGGGATTGATTTTTCCTGTACTTCACTTGGAGTTTCAAACCCCATGTCTTCAATGGCCTTAAGCAAGTCTGCGTCAAGTCCAAGTTTTTGGAATGCGTTCATTCGTTTTTATGTAAGTATTCGATTATGATATGTAAGTGTTACATAAGAAGCGAATCGACATACTTAAAACCTAAACTTCTAGCAACACATCCTCACCCTGAGGAATTTCAAGCGGCAAATATAGTCTTTTATTTCTGACTACCTAGAATAAATATTTTTATTTAAATATTTGATTGTCAGCTAGTTTTGAAACTAGGAGTTTCTTGTGCGGCTTTTTATTTTGAAAGATATTCAATAAGTGCTCGAAAAGCGATCCCTCTATGACTGATTTTGGTTTTATCGCGCAGATCCATTTCCGCGAAACTTTTGTCAAATCCATTGGGTAGAAATACAGGATCATAACCAAAACCCTTGTTGCCTATTCTTTCTTTCAGGATAGTGCCTTCGCAAATTCCGGTGAAAAGGTTTTCATGACCTTTCAAATTAAGCGCTATTACGGTCCTGAATCTGGCAGTCCTGTCATCTCTTTTTTCAAGCTGGCTTAGAAGTTTTTCAACGTTCTTTTCATCGTTCTTTTCGTCTCCCGCATATCTCGCCGAATAAACTCCAGGAGCCCCGGCCAGTGAATTTACCTCCAGGCCTGTATCATCTGCGAAACAATCATACCCATAATGATTCTTCACATAATCTGCCTTGATCATTGCATTTTCGTCGATGGTATCTCCGGTTTCAGGGATATCCTCCTTACAATCGATATCTGTAAGCGAAAGAAGTTCGATATGATCTGGTAGAAGTTCTTTGATCTCCTTGAACTTATTAGGGTTATGGGTTGCAAATACTAGCTTCATGTCTTATTTATCTATGATGATATGGTTCATTTTTCAGGATGGTAAAAGCCCTGTATAATTGTTCGGTAAAAAATAATCTTACCATTTGATGGGAAAAGGTCATTTTAGAGAGTGATATTTTCGAATTAGCTCTTTTATACATTTCTTCAGAAAATCCGTAAGGCCCGCCAATAATAAAGATCAGCCTTTTTAGGCCTGTGTTCATTCTTTTCTGAATATACTCTGAAAAGCTTTCTGAACTGAATTGCTTACCGTTCTCATCGAGCAATACCAGGAAATCTGAATTCTGTATCCCGGAAAGTATTAATTCCCCTTCCTTTACTTTTTGCTGATTCTCGTCCAGGTTCTTTACCTTTTTAAGGTCTGGAATAATTTCTAATTCGAATTTGATATAATGCTGAAGTCTATCTTTATAGATCTTTATAAGCGTATCCAGTTCTCTTTTATCTGTCTTTCCTATACAGACTAATTTTATGGTCATCCCGTGATTTTAGTACAGACTTTACTACATTTACAAAAATAAGCAGAGAAAATGATCTCACCGGAACAATTCGAAAAAGAAATTGAATTAATTATTAAAAATGCAATCAGGGAAGACGTTGGTGATGGAGATCACAGCTCACTTGCCTGTATTCCTGAAGATGCTACCGGAAAAGCAAAATTACTGGTCAAGGATCAGGGCATCCTTGCCGGCGTTGAGTTTGCAAAAAGAGTTTTTAATTATGTAGATCCAGAATTAAAGATTGAGGTCCTTTTAAAGGATGGGGACCAGGTAAAGCGCAGAGATATTGCATTTTTTGTGGAAGGCAGCTCCCAGTCAATTTTAAAAGCAGAAAGGCTTGTGCTCAATGCTATGCAGCGTATGAGTGCTATCGCCACCAAAACAGCTGAATTTGTTACGAAGCTGGAGGGAACTAAAACCAGGATACTCGATACCCGAAAAACCACCCCAGGCATCAGGGCATTAGAAAAATGGGGTGTAAAAATAGGAGGAGGGGAGAATCACCGTTTTGCACTTTATGATATGATAATGCTTAAGGATAATCATATAGATTTCGCAGGAGGAATCACCAAAGCTATTGAAAAGACCAAAAAATATTTGGCAGATAACGATCTTGACCTAAAGATCATTGTGGAAGCCAGAAATATGGAAGAAATAAGAGAGATCTTGAAATCTGATGGTGTTTACAGAATCCTGATAGATAATTTCAATTATGAAGATACCCGTAAGGCGGTAGATCTTATTGATGGAAAATGTTTCACCGAATCAAGCGGTGGAATTACACTCGAAACCGCTAGAAGTTATGCTGAATGTGGTGTAGATTTTATTTCCAGCGGTGCCTTAACTCATTCGGTACATAATCTTGACCTGAGCTTAAAAGCCGTATAATATGGCCCCAGAGAAAGCAGTTAAATCCAAACTTGAAGAATTTTCCGATTGGTGGAGACGCAAGACCAAGAAGATCATTTTGCCGGGTTTGGAAGGACTGTCGCTGTATAATCTCTGGATAATTTACTGGGGTGGTATAGTTAAAGGGACTTTTTCAACCAGGGCAAGTTCTATCGCCTTCAGTTTTTTCATGGCGATTTTCCCCTTTCTTCTTTTTATACTTAACCTCATTCCATACATCACCTTTATTGACGATTTCCAGATCCAGTTCTTACTTTTTATGGATACGCTACTGCCGCCGGAAACTTCAGATTTTTTCGGGACTATTTTCGAAGATATTGCCAATACTCCAAGAGGTGGATTATTATCTGTAGCATTTTTCCTTTCTATTTTTTTAATGACCAATGGAGTGAATGCGATCTTTACCGGGTTCGAATTTAGCTATCATACAAAAAATAACAGGTCTATTCCGCGTCAATATGCTGTAGCCGTGGGAGTTTCGCTAATACTGGCATTGTTGTTGCTTATATCAGTAATAGGAGCGGTTTATATGACCTATGCAATAGACGACCTGAGTAATTTAGGGATTGATGTAGCTGGAGGTTTCGGGGAGGATCTAATTAAATATATAGGATTTGTAATACTGATCTATAGTGCAGTTTCAATTTTATATTATTTTGGAACCAGGGAGGCAAGACAGGCCCGTTTCTTTTCGATCGGTGCTTTGTTTACCACGATTTTGATAATGATCACTACATTTTTGTTCAGTTTGTACATTACAAACTTTTCAAATTATAACGAATTATATGGATCTATAGGTGCTCTTTTAATTTTAATGTTTTATATATGGCTGAATTCCAACATGTTGCTATTAGGCTTTGAACTTAATGCATCTTTGATCAAACTGAAGAAAAAATTTAAATAACTTTAAACCAAACTAAACCCTTAATAATGAAAAAAATAATTTTTGTTTTTATCGCACTTATGAGTGCAGGCTTAATCTCGGCTCAAACTGAAGTTGGTGGAGTAAACCTACCTAATTCTGAAACTTTCCAAGGACAAACCCTAAACCTCAATGGTGCAGGCGTTCGTGAAAAACTTTGGATAGACCTTTATGCAGGTGGTTTGTATCTAACCAGTAAATCTTCTGATGCTTCAAAAATTATGGGAGCAAACGAACCTATGAGTATTAAGCTTCATATCGTTTCGAAACTTATTACCAGCGATAAAATGATGGAAGCCGTTAACGAAGGTTTTGAGAATTCTACAAATGGTAATACTAAACCTCTTGCAGCCAAGATCAAGAAATTCCAGGATTTCTTTCTTGAAGAGATCAAGCGTGACGATATTTTTGATATAGTATATATGCCATCTCAGGGTGTTGTCGTTTACAAGAACGATAAAGAGCTTGGAGTTATAGAAGGTATGGATTTTAAAAAGGCTTTATTCGGAATATGGTTGTCTAATAAACCGGCAGACGATGACCTTAAAGAAGCTATGCTAGGAAAATAATATGAAGGTCCTTTCTTTGATAATTGTCTTTTTTGCCTTGATTTGGATTCCTATTCAAGGGCAATCTGTAATTGGAAAATGGAAGAATACCAATGAAGAAGGCAAGGTGAACTCCATTATCGAGATCTATGAAAAAGGAGATAAGATATATGGTAAGGTAGACAAGATAATGAAGGAGGAGGACCGCGATCGTATCTGTACCAAGTGTCCGGGAGAACTTAAAAATGAACCTGTTCAGGGTATGGAATTAATGAAAGGTCTGGAGAAAGATGGTAGTGAATATGTAGGAGGAACTATCGTTGACCCCAAAACCGGAAAAAAATATCGATGCAAGATATGGCTTGAGGAGGATAATCCAGATGTTTTGAAAGTTCGCGGCTATATTGCCTTATTTTATAAAACTAAGGAATGGCATAGAGCTAAATAGATTATACAGAATATAAAAGCTGTTCTTAAATTTTCAGTTTTACTTTCGAAAAACTAATGATTCTTAATATTTTTGAATTCAATAGTTAGAGGGTAAGCTAAGATTAAGAACAGCTTTTTCTCTTTTTATAAACCAACCCGTTATAAATGTCCTATTTCGCTGATCTTATCCTGCCACTTCCGCTGGATAACCGCTTTACATATAGTCTTACAGATGAAGAAGCCCGGTTTATTCAGCCCGGGATGCGACTGGCAGTGCAGTTTGGTAAAAACAGGATCTATACCGGGATCGTAGCAGAGATTCATCAAAATCCGCCTGAGGTTTATGAAGCGAAACCAATTCACCAGATCCTGGATGAAAAACCATTGCTCACCTATGAGCAATTAAAGTTCTGGAATTGGCTGGCTACCTATTACTTGTGTACAGAAGGGGAAGTGATGCGTGCTGCTTTACCGGGGGCGTTTTTACTCGAGAGCGAAAGTATCGTTAAGCTTTCGAAGGATGTTGAGATCGAGACCGCTGTTTTAAATGACGATGAATATTTGGTGGTTGAGGCCCTGCAAAGGCAGTCTTCCATGAAGATACAGGAGATCGAACAGTTGCTGGACAGGAAAAAGGTGTTACCGGTTATCAATAAACTGGTATCTAAAAATATAGTTGATCTAAACCAGGAGATCTACGAGCAATTCAAGCCGAAAGAGGTTCGATATGTGAGACTGAATCCTGCATTTGAAGCCGAAAGTGAAATGCATGCGCTGCTGGATGAACTTTCGCGGGCTCCAAAACAGCGAGAGATCGTTCTTTCTTATTTCTCAATTACCGCAAGGTCGAAAAAGTCATTAAAGGTCAAGGAACTATTAAAAGAATCGGGAGCCAGCGCCTCTATTTTGAAAAGCCTTATCGATAAAAATATATTTGAAGAATATTACCAGGAAACAGACCGGATAGTTTTTTCAGGCGAAATTAATTCTCACGAGATCCATCTTAATAAAATTCAGCAACAGGCTTTTGGAGAGATCAAAGATAATTTTGAAGAGAACAGGGTTTGTTTGCTGCACGGTGTGACTTCTTCCGGTAAGACGGAGATCTATATAAAACTTATCGAGGAAGCTATCAATAATGGGAAGCAGGCATTATATCTTTTGCCTGAAATTGCGCTAACTACGCAACTCATAAAAAGACTTCAGAATTATTTTGGAGATAAGGTTCTGGTATATCACAGTAAATATTCTTTAAACGAGAGGGTTGAGATCTATAATAAGGTTCTGGAATATTCAGAAAATGGTAAAATAGTTATTGGAGCCAGGTCTTGCGTCTTCCTGCCGTTTCAGGATCTGGGTCTAGTTGTGGTTGATGAAGAGCATGAGTCTACTTTTAAGCAATTTGATCCCGCACCGCGCTATCATGCCCGGGATGCGGCCGTGGTCCTGGCTAATATGTTTAAAGCCAATATTGTTCTGGGTTCAGCGACGCCTTCTATAGAATCTTATTTTAATGCCGAGCATAATAAATATGCTTTGGTAGAATTGAATCGAAGGTTTGGGAATGTCTTGATGCCCGAAGTTGAGATCGTGGATATTAAAACAGCCCATCGAAAGAAGAAAATGACCGGACATTTTTCTGAAAGACTTATCGAGGAGATCAAAGAAAGTCTTAAGGAAGAGGAGCAGGTGATCCTTTTTCAGAATCGAAGGGGATTTTCGCCGATTATGGAATGTAATACCTGCGGGCATTCTCCGCAGTGTCCTAATTGTGATGTGAGTCTTACTTATCATAGCAATAACAATCAGCTGCGTTGCCATTATTGTGGTTATCATATTGCCATGCAACATCAGTGCATGGCTTGTGGAAGTAATGAGATCTCTACGAAGGGATTTGGAACTGAACAGGTGGAAACCGAGTTAAAAGCATTGTTTCCAAAGAATAAGATTGGGAGAATGGACCAGGATACCACCCGGGGAAAATATGCTTATGAAAAGATCATTTCAGCCTTTGAAAATCATGAAACTGATATTCTTATTGGTACTCAAATGCTTACAAAAGGTCTTGATTTTAGAAAAGTAAGTCTCGTAGGGATCATGAATGCCGATAATCTCCTGAATTTTCCTGATTTTCGGGCCCATGAAAGAAGTTTTCAGTTAATGTTGCAGGTAGCAGGGAGATCTGGCAGGACCAAGAAAAGAGGGAAGGTTCTAATTCAAACCTATAATCCGCATCACCAGATCATCCAGCAGGTCTCAACAGGCGATTATGAAGCCATGTATAAGGAGCAACTGGAAGACAGGTATCAATATCAATATCCACCATATTTTCGGTTAATACGGTTAACTCTAAAATGCAGGGATTATTCCAAAACTAATGAAGCTGCCGAATGGCTGGCGAGAGCTCTGGAAAATGTTTTTGATCGGTATGTATTGGGTCCGGAATTTCCTCCGGTCGCCAGGATTAGGAATGAGTACTACAAGAATATTCTTATAAAGATCCCAAAAAAGCAGTCATTAGGGAAAACAAAGAAAGTGGTGCATAGAATTCTAACTACCTTCAGGGCTATTGGTGCTTACAGGTCGGTTAGGGTAGTGGTGAACGTAGATCCGCAATAAAAAAAAGCCACTTTTTAGTGGCTCTATATATTAAGGTAATTTGATTTTTACTGTATCGCGCTCAGAGCTTCAACCAGGTTCGCTTTCTTATGACGGCTTAAAGGTAATTTCTCTTTATCGATCTCTATATTTTTACTGTTATAACGTTCTATCTTGTCGAGATTTACAATATAAGATTTGTGCGTTCTTAAAAACCGGTCGCTAGGTAGTTGCTTTTCAAAGGATTTCATAGTTGCTAGAACTACAAAATTATCTTTTTCGGTCACAAACTTCACATAATCACCAAGTGCCTGAATGTACTTTAGTTTACCAAGAAAAACCTTTCTATTCTTAAGATTACTCTTAACGAAAATGAAATCATCATCTTCTGGTACAGCAGTTTGATGTTTCAGTTTGTAAAGATTTACCGCTTTATTTACCGCGTTATTGAATCTGTCTTTAGTTACCGGTTTGTGAATATAATCCACGGCATCATAATCGAAAGCCTTGAAGGCATATTTAGTTTTTCCGGTTACAAAGATGATCTGAGGTTTATTTGGAAGGTTGTCCAAAAGCTCGAATCCCGAAAGTATAGGCATTTCGATATCCAGGAATATAAGATCTGTTTCAGTATCTAATAAACCATTTTTGGTTTCGATCGCATTATTATATTCGGCAACGAGTTTAAGATTGGGATGATCTTTTATCAACTTAACAATTGATAGCCTTTGCAGGCTGGAATCATCAACGACGGCACATTTGAGTAGTACTTCTTCCACGGTTAATAGGTTAGTCACTAACAATATTACTCATTAAATATAAGAAATACAAGGTAAAATATTTTTACATCGATAAAATTTGTGTTTTATCCTCATTATTAAGCTTTGAAATAAGGAATATAAATCATATTTTTGCAGCCGATTTAATTTAAAGATTAATTATATGAACAATTATGAAACTGTTTTCATCTTGAATCCCGTTTTATCTGATGAGCAGATAAAGGAGACAGTTAAGAAATACGAAGATTTTCTTGTTTCGAAAGGGGCTGAGATGGTAGCTAAAGAAGATTGGGGCCTAAGAAAACTGGCTTATGCAATCCAACACAAGAAAAGTGGTTTTTATCACTTATTTGAATTTCAAGCTCCTGGTGAAGTTATTGAGCCATTAGAATTAGAATTCAGAAGAGACGAGCGTATGATGCGTTACCTAACTGTAAAGTTAGATAAGCATGCTGTAGCTTGGGCTGAAAAAAGAAGAAAACGTAACAAGGAAAAAGCGTAATCATGGCAACATCTATTGAACAACAAGCAAAAGGAAAAAAAGACGGAGAGATCAGGTATCTTACTCCTCTTAATATAGAAACAACCAAAGCTAAAAAATACTGTAGATTCAAAAGATCTGGTATTAAGTACGTTGATTACAAAGACCCTGATTTCTTAATGGGCTTTGTAAACGAACAGGGGAAATTATTACCTCGTCGTTTAACAGGTACTTCTTTGAAGTTTCAGAGAAAAGTGGCTACAGCCGTTAAGCGTGCTCGTCACTTAGCATTAATGCCTTACGTAGGTGATTTATTAAAATAAAAAGAGGCAGTTATGGAAGTGATACTTAAAAAAGACGTAGATAATTTAGGTTTTAAAGATGATGTAGTAGCTGTTAAGAACGGTTACGGTAGAAATTATCTTATTCCACAAGGATATGCTGAATTGGCAACTCCTTCTGCAAGAAAAGTTTTGCAAGAAACTTTGAAGCAGCGCGCCTATAAAGAACAAAAGCATATTGACGAAGCTAAGAAACAAGCTGAAAAACTTAACAACCTTGAAATTAAGATGACTGCGAAAGCAGGAGCAGGTGATAAGTTATTCGGTTCTATCACCAATGGTGATCTAGCTGATGCTCTTGCTAAAGAAGGTGTAGAGATCGAAAAGAAATACATTAACATCGCCGGTGGTAACATCAAGCGTTTAGGACAGTACGAAGCAACTTTGCGTTTTCACCGTGAGGTAGTTTCTAACTTTACCTTTGACGTGGTAGGTGAAGCTTAATTTATTTTACTTATAGAAAAAAGCCTGCTCATTTATGAGTGGGCTTTTCTTTTTAATATTGATTATGAAATACGCAAGATTAACTAAAGAGCAGTTTGAAGAGATGCATCAGGAATTCATCAATTTCCTGGCTACACAATCTATCACTGCAGATGAATGGGAGCAGATCAAGAAGGACAAACCCGAAGCTGCCGAAGAAGAACTGGATATTTTCAGTGATCTTATCTGGGAAGGAGTTTTAAATAAGGTAGAATATCTGGAACATTTCTCACCCAACCAGATCTTCTTGTTTCATATAACTACAGCGACCATAGAACTTATTGCTGTTAAAATAGAGAATGAAGCGATAGATATCACTACTCGTGAAGGTTATCAATGGCTTCAAACGAATCTTATGGATGATACTGTAACTATTTATACCTCTACCAGGGCAATAAGTGACGACAGAAATAAGGATATTTTTGCACTTATCAAGCAGGGAGCAAATATCACCCAGGGTGATCTTTATGGTTATTTCAAGAATATAGTAGAAGGCTAATTACTCATATCTCAGGGATTCAATAGGATCCTGCTTCGCTGCTTTTGCAGCCGGATAACTTCCTGCGAGAATTGCTACGAGTATGGTGATACCAGTCGCCCATAACATCGCTTTCCACGGTGTGGTAAATGCAAAATCAAGCGAAGTGGCCACTGCGTAACCTATTCCTATTCCCAGGAGAATTCCAAGTAATCCGCCAATCTGGCCTATAACCAGGGTTTCCAGGAAGAATTGAGTTGCGATCGTATTTTTCTTTGCTCCTAATGCCTTTCTTACTCCGATTTCACGTGTTCTTTCGGTAACGGTTACCAGCATAATATTCATTAAAGCTATTGAAGATCCAAAAATGGTGATAATAGAAATGATCCAGGCTGCAATATTCAGCGCGCCGGTAATGGATAAAATTCGGTTGATGAGATCATCACTACGTTCCAGGCCAAAATTGTTTTCTTCTCTCGGGCTAAGCCCACGAATATTTCTGAAAGTGATGATAGCCTCATCCATCGCGGCATCAAGCAATTCTTTATCTTCTACTTTAACGCTAAGGCTATAATTAATGTTTGGCTGAGAAAATAATGACCGAGCATGCTGGATAGGGATAAAAACGCGCAGGTCCTGGTTATTTCCAAAAGTACTTCCTTTAGATTCCAGCACTCCTATAACCTTAAATTTGGCTCCCCGAATACTGATCGTTCTATTTACAGGATCAAATCCTTTAAATATTCCGTCTTTAAAATCTGATCCAATTACCGCAACGTTATTATTATTATCTATATCAAAAACGTTGAATTCACGGCCGTCTTCTACTTTTAGTCCAGTATTTTCCAGGTAATATTCATTTACTCCTAATACAGATATTTCGGGATCTGTCTTTTCATTTTCATATTTTATCTCTGCAGAAGAGGTCCCGGTAAATGAAATAGCAGTTTCAGTAAAAGGATACTCAAAATTCTCTTCAAATTCTTTAACCTCGCGATAACTTATAATAGGATTTACTTTTCTTTCCTCGTTTCCAAAACTCTGTGTTCTGAATTCGTATCGTTGTAAGTTGAAAGTATTAGATCCCATGGAAGCAAAATCCTTACTTATAGTGTTTTCAAGAGCTGCTACTGCACTTAAGATGCCCACAAGCGCAGTTATTCCAATGGCAATGATAAGCACCGTTAGAATGGTCCTGAGAGATTGATTTTTAATGGAATTAAGGGCTATCCTTATATTTTCCCGAAAAAGTGAAAACATGGGTTGAATTTTCTGGCTTACCGGTTAGACTATAAAATTAGAACTTTGTTACTTAAAATTTCAATTTTGTTTGGGTTCCCTTAAAAATTAAGATATTTGCAATCCTTAATAGCAAATTCAGCTTAAACAAGATCATGGCACAAAAACCATCAATACCAAAAGGTACCAGGGATTTTTCACCGGAAGAAGTCGCGAAGAGAAATTATATTTTTGGAACTATTCAGTCTGAATTCAAGAGATTTGGATTTCAGCCAATTGAAACCCCAAGTTTCGAGAATTCCTCGACCCTGATGGGTAAATATGGTGACGAAGGTGACCGCCTTATATTTAAGATCCTTAATTCAGGGGATTTTCTGAAAAAGGCAGATGAAAATGCCCTTGCTGAAAAGGATAGTTTGAAACTAACTTCTTCTATTAGTGAGAAGGCTTTGCGCTACGATCTAACCGTTCCTTTCGCACGTTACGTGGTTCAGCATCAAAATGAGATAGAATTCCCATTTAAAAGATATCAGATACAACCAGTGTGGAGAGCAGATCGTCCACAAAAAGGAAGGTTTAGAGAATTCTATCAGTGTGATGCCGATGTTGTTGGAAGTAACAGTCTATGGCAGGAAGTTGAATTTGTACAGTTATACGATTCGGTTTTTAATAAACTTGGCCTGGAGGGAGTAACCATCAAGATCAATAACCGTAAGATCCTATCAGGTTTTGCCGAAGTGATAGGGGAGCAGGATAAACTTATCGATTTCACGGTAGCCCTGGATAAGCTCGATAAAATAGGCGAAGAAGGAGTAAAAAAGGAGATGCGTGAGAAAGGTATTTCTGAAGAAGCGCTGAAGAAGATCCAACCTATATTTAGTCTGTCAGGAAGTTTTGCTGATAAGATAGAAGGTCTTAGATCTATTTTAGAAGGTTCAGATAACGGCCAGAATGGTATTGAAGAATTACAATTCATTCAGAATGCCATCCAGGAAATGCCATTGAAAACCGCGAAATTAGACCTTGACGTAACCCTCGCTCGTGGATTGAACTATTATACAGGAGCGATCTTTGAAGTTGCTGCGCCAGATAAAGTCAAGATGGGATCTATTGGTGGAGGAGGTCGTTATGACGATCTTACAGGAATCTTTGGATTGAAAAATATGAGTGGTATTGGTATTTCCTTTGGCTTAGACAGGATCTATCTGGTTTTGGAAGAATTAGGTTTATTTCCAGATACCGTAATCCAGAATACAAAAGTTCTTTTTATCAATTTTGGAGAAAAGGAAGCGCTTTACGCCATGAAAGCGGTAAGGAATCTAAGGGCAGCAAATGTGACTGCCGAGCTTTATCCTGACGCAGGGAAAATGGGTAAACAAATGAAACATGCCGATAAAAGAAATATACCATTTACGGTGCTGGCCGGAGAAGAAGAAATGAAAGAGGCGAAATTTACACTGAAACACATGAAGTCTGGTGAACAAAGTAGTCTTGATATCGATGGTCTGATAGACGCCCTTTCTTAAAAAGATTTTTAATCACAATTTTTAACCCTCATTTAATCTTTAGATGAGGGTTTTTGTTTTAAACTACTGAAATTCAATATTTTGAACTATATTGAATAGGATTTTATTTCTTTCAAATTTTCAGTTTTTTAGTAAAGATGGCAGTTTTCGGAAAAACTTTTAGAGCCTTAACGATAGGAGGTATACTTTTTATTTTTCCTCTTATTATCCTCATATTATTGATCCTGAAAGCGGTCCATTTAATTCGTCCTATTGTCCATAAATTCGCAAATGCTTTCGGGATCGAAACGATCTTTGGTACGGCTACTATTACCTTGCTAAGTATTGTCCTGATAGTTTTTATATGCTTTATTAGTGGAGCTCTCATTCAAATGGGATTTTTAAAAAAGTGGAACTCATCTTTTGAAGAAACCTTATATCTTCTTTTTCCTCCCTTACAACGTCTTAGGTTTCGATTTTTTAGTGAAGAACAGGATTCAGATAATACGTGGGAATCAATTTTAATCAAGCGCGATGATGGCTTTAAAATCGCATTTATAACCTTCAAAAGCGATAATGGCTTCCTAAGTATTTTTATTCCTGACGCTCCAGATATTAGTACCGGAGAGGTAATCCTTATTGAAAAATCTAAATGCATTTATCATCATATCCCGCGAAAGGAGGCCATGAAGATGCTGCAAACATTCGGAAAAGGATTGAGTATGGAAAAGTATGAAGAAATTAAAAAACCGTAACTAATTAGCAATTAGTTATTTATATTTATAATGACTATCCGGTGTATATTAAAGTTGAATTATAAAGAATCGGATAATTTCAGAATTCCATCATAAATCTTCGGTATGAAAAAGATCTATATTTTAGGACTTGTCTCACTACTTTCTGCGCTTAATCTAAATGCTCAGGATATTAACTTAACTCTTCAGGGCGGCTATTTCTTTGATGATAGTTTTGATTCATATTTTGATTTTGATGAATTCTATGAGGGTAAAATAGAAGGTGGGTTTCAATGGGGTGTAGGCGTGGAATACATGGTAATGCCAGAAAACGGGTTTGAGTTAAGCTACTTAAGACAGGATACTAATAGTCCAACAACTTACTATAGGAGGAATGACGCCTACATACAGTTCACGAATTTTGACCTGGGGATCAATTATATAATGCTGGGAGGTAATAGATATTTTAGAATTCCCGAAAGCCAGGTCGACGGTTTTATTGGTCTAATGGCCGGAGTTGTTACGGCAAGCGTAGATAATCCAGAAAACGGTAATAAGAATAATGCAACCAAGTTCGCCTGGGGAGCAAAATTTGGAGGGGTATACTGGTTTTTAAATTATTTAGGTTTTAAAGCTCAGGCAAATATCATTTCTTCAGTTCAAGCCATGGGCGGAGGTCTGTATTTTGGTACTGGCGGAACAGGAGCAGGTTTAAGCAGTTATTCAACGATATACCAATTTGGTTTTGCTGGTGGTCTTGTTTTTAAGTTTAACCGTTGATTTTTAGAATATTGATCAAAATTTAATTCATATGAAAAAGTGTTTGATTTTTTTCTCATTCCTTTTAGGATTCAACGTGAATTCTCAGAATAAGAGTCTGGATACGGTAGCAGTTCGGGTATTAGATCGTATGGCGGAATTCATAGGTGGATTGGGAGCAGTAAGCTTTACGGCAGATATTTCCACAGATGTTGAAAAAGGAAAATATGGATCAATTAAAGAATATTCCACTGCACAGGTTTTTATGGTTGGCCCTGATAAAATGCACGTTCAATCTAACGGTTCAGACGGGCATAAAGGATACTGGTATAATGGGGAAACACTTGTTTACTATTCATTTAATGAAAATAATTATTCTGTAGTAGAAGCTCCGTCAGATATTATTACCATGATGGACAGTATTAACCGAGCTTATAACATTGAATTTCCAGCCGCTGATATTTTCTTTCCTGATATAGTAGATGTTGTAATTGAAAATTTTGATCATATAGTTTACCTGGGGGAGAAGGAAATTGAAGGTGAGAACTGTCTTCATATCCAGGCAGTAAATAAGGACATGAATCTTCAATTATGGATAAGCAATGACGCGTTTTATTTGCCGCTGAAGTACCTCATAATCCATAAGGATAATAACACTCAATTTGAAGTTACTTTCCTTAATTGGGACATTAATCCTGATTTGCCATCTGAAATGTTTTCTTTTGATCCACCTCCAAATGCGCGAAACATAGCTATTATGGCTAATGAGCTTCCTGAATAATTACAGTTCTTTAAAATTTTCTGATTATGAAATCTTCTTCCTCTTATAAAATCAAATATCTAACCCTGATAATTTCCATGATTCTGTTCAGCTTTCCAACACTTACTATGGAAGCTCAAAGGATCAATCGAGGAGGTGGCAGGGCTCAAATGTCAAGGCCGGCAGCAAGACCTGCTCCTTCTAGACCTACCAGGAATGTAAATAACAGAAGCAATGTTTCCAGGCAATCTCCAAATAGATCTATCAATGGTGGTGCAGTAAGAAGTAAAAATACCCGAATGCCATCACGTGATTTAAGCACCAATAAAAAATTAGACAGATCAGAGATCAAAAGACCACCCTCCACCAGACCTGCAACCGGAAGAGAACAGGTAACTGATAAAAGGCCAGGCGATCGTAATCCAGGTGACAGAAACCCAGGTGACAGAAACCCAGGTGATAGAAACCCCGGAAATCGAAATCCGGGAGACAGGAATAATATTAATATCAATATAGATAATAGCCGGGATATAAATATCCGGAACACCCAGGTTCGTTCTAGTGGTAGAGTATATATTAGACCACCTTATATTTTCGGGGGTTTTGGATTTTATGCCTTCAGACCTTATTATTACCATCCTTACCGTCCCTTCTACTGGGGCCCTTACTGGCATCCATGGGGATTCTTTGTAGCAACTATGGCTACTACAGCAATTATAATAAGTATTGAGAATCAGCAATATCACTATGATCAGGGAGTTTATTATATCGAAGAGGATGACGGATACCGGGTAGTTCAGGCACCTGTGGGAGCAGAAATAAAGGAGTTACCCAGCGGTGCGCAAACGGTAGAAGTCAGTGAAACCACTAATAATTATTATTATGGAGGGACCTATTATGAAAAAGATGGAGAAATGTATAAGGTGGTGCCTCCAACAGCAGGAACCATAGTTCCTAACTTACCTGAGGGAGGTGAAGAGGTGAGGGTAGGAGAGCAGACTTATGTGAAATATGGTGATACATATTACCAGCCTGTACAGGTTGATGGAAAAAACATGTACGAAGTGGTGGAAGTAAAAGAAGAGTCATAGTTCTATCTATAACTCTTCAATATAATCAGGAACTGGCCTGGTCGAGTTTATCCATCTCTTCTGAAGATAATTCAATATCTATCGCCTCCTGAAAAGACTTTAAGTGTTCGGTTTTTGAAGCACTTGCAATAGGTGCTGTAATGCCTGGTTTTTGCATGATCCACCTTAAAGCAATCCCTGCTTGAGAAATATTATGATGATCTGAAATGTCCTTTAAGGCTTTGAGAATATTTTCGCCATTATCATCAAAATAATTTTTTAGAAATTTTTCGCGATCGGTTCCTTTAATGTCTTCGTTAGAGCTATACTTTCCGGTTAGAAATCCGCTTGCCAGCGAGAAATAACTTATAACTCCAAGGTCATTCTCTATACAAATATCCTGAATCTCACCTTCAAATTTATTTCTCTCAGCCAGACTATATTCGGGTTGAAAAACTTCATATTTAGGTAAATTTTCTTTTTTGGATGCATCCAGGGAAGCTTGCAATCTTTCAGGTGATAGATTTGATGCTCCAATATACCTCACTTTTCCCTGCTCGATCAACCGTTTATATGCTTCAAGGGTTTCTTCAACCGGAGTTTTATCGTCATCCCAGTGCGTGAAGTAAAGGTCAACATAATCTGTTTTCAATCTTTGCAGGGAATCTTCGATAGCTTTCATAATATGTGTTCTGGAGATGTCTTTATCACCTCCTTCCTGCATACTAGAACCAACTTTGGTGGCAAGAATTATCTTATCTCTGTTGCCTCTCTTTTTCATATAATCTCCAATGATCCTTTCAGATTCTCCGCCGGAATTTCCTTTGGCCCACCTGGAATAAACATCGGCAGTATCTATCATATTAAATCCCATATCGAGAAACTGGTCCATCAATTTAAAAGATTCCTTTTCATCAGCGGTCCAGCCAAATACATTTCCACCAAAAACTATAGGAGTAGTATATAGCTCTGTTTTTCCTAATTGTTTCTTCTTCATTTTTTTCGGTTTTGTGATAATATAAGATTAAACTTCAAAATCGACCTTTAATAGCCTTCATCTTAGAAATAGTTTAACAGGTCTTGCCTTTATCTTAACTATTTCTGGAAATACATTTTCCTACCTTTTGAATAACCATTAAAATTAAAAATTATGAGACTTACTATTATATGTTTATTATTTCCAGTACTGTTAAATGCCCAGAAAGTAGCAGATAAATTTACTTTATCACCCGCAGGTTTTGAAGATTCCGTAGTTCGGGAATATCCTGGCAAATCTGATTCTGAATTGTTCCTCGCAACAAAACGGTGGGCAGATAATATAATTTCCAATCCCAATGAAGCGATAAGCCGTGAAATAGAAGACCAATATCTGGAATATAAGGTTTTTGTTCCACAGGCTTTTTCAATAGAGAATAAAGGACAGACTTTTACCTGGGATGCCATGTTCGATCTGGCATTCAGATATAAAGATGGATTCATTCGCTATGATGTAGAGATGGTGGAGGTGTCAAGTCCAGATGCGCCCGCGTTTCAAATTGTAGGCGGCATGAATGACTGGGCTTTTTATGCTGAAAATAATCAGCCATATCCTTTAACTTCAGATGCCCGCGCTATCTTGGAGGAGACCGTGAACGATTTTATTCGCGGAGTTTCAGCCTATGTGAACAGAGATGCTGAGATTCCTCCAAAAGATTAGAACCGATTAATTTCAATGAAAAAGAAATGGATATGATATAAATCATATTTTAAAAGACTTCACGGTTGTATCTTGGTATAACAATTAAAAGCAGGTCTTTGAAAATCATATAAAGAAATTTTAAGTCGGGTAAACCGACTTAAGATGATAGAAGTGTAACGGGATATATTTAAGTAAAGAAGTTATATAGTATTAATCTATAAAATTTTGATCTGATCTTAGTATATCGTAGAACTGTTACCTTCAGGAAACAGGGGCATTTATCATGTCCCTGTTTCTTATTATAAAACAGAGGAAAATAATTTATTTCAAAATTTCTTTTTTTGTTAATTGAATTATCCCCCTCGAAACGAAACGGCTGGGTTTAAACCCAGCCGTTTTTTATTAACTAACTTTTCAATAATTGGATAATGATCAAAAAATTATTTTTCCTGGACTAAATCTTTTTTGATAAGGTAGAAATCTAGTTTATCACCAGATTTGTCATTAATCCTGCTTTCCATTTCCTTAAGGGTTTTTGGAGGAGAAACGATCACTTTATCACCATTTTCCCAGTTTAGAGGCATAGCTACTTTATGTTTATCTGAAATTTGTAATGCTTCCAACACTCTCAGGATCTCATCTATATTTCTCCCAATATTGAGTGGATAGTACATGATAAGTCGAATATTAAGGAAGGGATCAATAAAAAAAACTGCCCTAACAGCTTCAGTTTTACTTTCGTTAGGTTGCAGCATACCATATAATTTAGCCACTTTCATATCGATATCTGCAATTATTGGAAAGTCTAAATAAACTCCGGTTTTTTCCTTGATATTATTGATCCATGCGAGATGAGAATGGATACTGTCTATGCTTAAACCTAAAAGTTTGGTGTTCAAAGCTTCGAAAGCACTTTTTCTTTTAGCAAAACCTATGAGTTCGGTGGTACATACCGGAGTGAAATCTGCCGGATGAGAAAATAATATAACCCATTTACCATTTGCGAAATCTGAAAAGTAAATTTTTCCATGAGTGGTAATAGCATCAAAATCTGGCACATTGTCTCCTATGCGAGGCATGATATTCAAATCTTTTTCTTCTAAATTTTCCATGACTTTAAATATTAAACCCGGCAATCTTGTTGGTTTAATAGTCCTATGATTACCGGTATATTGATTTTTAATTAAGTAGCATTCCACCGTCTACAATCTGCATGGTTCCGGTAATGTAACTGCTATCTTCTGAAGCAAGGAACAGAGCCATACTGGCGATCTCTGCAGATTCAGCATATCTTTCGAAAGGAATGGTCACCTCGAACCCTTTCTGAGCTTCACCTGGGTTATCGGGTGAA
This sequence comes from Gramella sp. MT6, assembly GCF_019357415.1. Lineage (NCBI taxonomy): Bacteria > Pseudomonadati > Bacteroidota > Flavobacteriia > Flavobacteriales > Flavobacteriaceae > Christiangramia > Gramella sp. MT6. The sequence continues at coordinate 3,343,630 of NZ_CP048410.1, read as the reverse complement.
ATCTGTTCTTCAATAGATCGCATCATCCTGTTGTTAACGGGACCAGGGTGAATGGTATTTACTCTTATCTTTTTGTCTGCAAATTCCAGGGCAGCCACCCTCATAATGCCTATAACGGCATGCTTTGTAGCTACGTATGCGCCCAGACCTTTAAATCCTTTCAAGCCCGCGACAGATGAAGTGATCATTACACTTCCACCTTTTTCCATTTTGGGAAGTACATGTTGGCAACCTAGCCATACTCCTTTTAAATTTACCGAAATGACTTTATCGAAGGTGTCCTCAGGATATTCAGAGATCGGTTTAAAATCACCTTCAATTCCTGCATTATTGAAGAAAATATCTATTTTCCCGAATCTCTCGATCGTTTCTGCCACATATTTACCATGATCCCGGGACTGGCTTACATCTGCAACACAGTAAGCGACTTTTTCCGAATCTAAGGATTGAACTGTTTCCTTCAATTCATTTTCATTTATATCAACCAGCATAACTTTAGCTCCTTCATTGAGGAATAGTTGTGCTGTGGCTAAACCAATTCCACCTGCTCCGCCGGTGATGATTGCTACCTTATTTTTTAACTTTTCCATTTTTATGAATTTTAATTTTATTGATTCAGGAAACTTGAACGATAAGAGAATCGCCTTTCTTCTTCTTTTCAGAATTTGAAATCACTGATTAAAATTATCGCTTGTTAGGAATGATTACTATGAGAATTATCATATTTCATTAAAAGGTATCTTTTTGATTTTCAGACCTTTTTTGTTTTGATCACGGGAATTCTTCAATTATAAAAATGCATGCAAATAAGTTTTTAAATGAGTGGGTTTTCATTATCCAGAAGTGATTAAAATCATACTTTCTCAAATACTTCTTCCGTATTTTTAATCTCCAAGCTAAAAATGAAAAATATGTATAAGCTACTGATACCCACAGATTTTTCTGAAAATGCGCTGAATGCGATTAAATATGGAATGGAACTATTTAAATACGAGATCTGCGAATTTTATATTATGCATGCTTATGCTGATGAAGTTTTTCAGTTAGATCCATTTATGGAGCCACCAGAATTGAAAGAGGTTAAAAACCGTATTCTTGAACAGGTAAATTTAAAATTAGCCTCCCTCGAAAAACAGATAATCTCTATTTCCCCTAATCCTAACCATAAAATATCTACAATTGCCAAATTTGGTTCTCTGATTGAAGAGGCCAATGACTTTGCTGAATTTGAAAATATCGATTTAATTATTATGGGAACCCGGGGTAAAACGGGTGATAAGAAATTGACTTTTGGTAGTAATACCCTTCAGGTAATGAAATATGTTAAATGTCCCGTCCTGGCGATACCTGAGAATTATAAAGAGATACATCCGGTTGATATTTTATTTCCTTCAGATTTTCTACTTCCGTATAAAAGGAGAGAATTAAAACTGATTAGTGATCTGGCTAAAAGACTGAAGGTTAAAATTCACCTTATGTATGTTTCATGCAACAACGGACTTTCTCTAAGGCAAAAAAATAATAAAGCATTTTTTGATTCAGTTTTTTCCGGAGTAGAAGTTGATTTTACCCAAATACATGGGAGCGATATTACCGGCGCTATCAATGATTATATCGAGAAAAATAAGCCAGATATGCTTATCATGGTAAATTCCAGGCATTCCTATCTGGAAAGTATTCTGTATGATTCAAAAATTGAAAAGATTGGTCTGGAAGTTCAGATTCCATTTTTTGTATTACAAAATCTACCGAGGCATTAATTATTGATCATGAAAAAAAGCTTTTTAAATATTGGGTTTTCTTTCAGGCTTGATAAAATATCATTAAGGATATTTATTGATCCCGTACTATATTTTGCAGAAACAGAACGTCTATCTAATTGACTTTTCTCATGATAACAGATGCCCATTCTATTCCTGTAGAAAAAGTTTTAGAGCTTTTGAATTCCAGTTCAGAAAAAGGTCTGGGAGATAATGTAGCGGCAAATAGAATTAAATCTACTGGTGAAAACATACTTACCAGGAAAAAGCCAAAATCTATCCTAAAAATCTTCGTAGACCAGCTTCTGAGTCCTATAATTTATATCCTTTTCGCAGCCATGATCCTAGCTTTTCTTTTTAGTGAAGTTTTAGAAGGGATCGCTATTTTATTTGTGATACTTATCACGGCTTTGATAGGATTTTTTATGGAGTGGCAGGCCATTCGATCTATAGAATCCCTACAGAAAATGGTTCAGACATTATCTGTCGTCATCAGGGACGGTAAGGAAAAAACTATGCCTTCCAGGTTACTGGTGCCAGGTGATATTATTTTGATTAAAGCCGGTGATGTTGTACCTGCCGATGCCCGTTTAATAGAACAAACAAGACTTTCCTTAAAAGAATCTATGCTTACCGGTGAAAGTGAACCTGTACAAAAAGGCCTTGATGAACTTCCTGTGAATACGCGAATAACCGACCGGAAGAATATGGTATTTAACGGAACTATTATAGCTAGAGGAAATGCAAAAGCGGTAGTCATCGCGACCGGGGATAAGACTGCAATAGGACAAATTAGTTCCCTGGCAAGGGAAACAGAGCATAAACGAACACCACTTGAAAAAAAGCTAAATTCCTTAACTCACTGGCTTATCCTGTTCACCTTAGTTCTAGCAGTTTTAATAGGACTTTCAGGGTTTCTTAGTTCCAATGATCCTGTTTTAATGATAAAGACAGGGATCGCTCTTGCCGTAGCGGCAATTCCTGAAGGTCTTCCGGTGGTTGCTACTATTACCCTGGCCAGGGGCATGCTGAAATTGTCTAAGAAGAAAGTAGTGATTAAAAAACTGGAAGCTGTGCAAACCCTTGGAGAGACTAACATTATTTGCACAGACAAAACCGGAACTCTTACTGAAGATAAAATGACCGTTAAAAAGATCATTTTTAAAGGTTCAGAAGTTGATGCTACTGAAATAATCGACAGTAAAAAATGTAAGGATCTAAACGAAGATTTCGGTCTCGATCGATTTATAAATGTGGCAGTCCTGTGTAATAGTGCAAATACTAAACACTCCAATGGAAGTGCAGATGCCATTGATCTCGCCTTAGTGGAATTCGCAAAGAATGCAGGCTGTAATTTTAGTGCTATTATTAAAAAATATCCCGAGGTTCATGAGCTTCCTTTTGATTCAAATCTTAAACTAATGGCCACGGTGAATAGGGAAGGTGACAGTTTTATTAGCTGCGTTAAAGGAGCTCCTGAAAGTATTCTGAAATATTGCGATAAGGTTCTGAAAAATGGACAGGAGGAAATGATTGAAGATAAAAATGAATGGTATTCTCATGCAGATAAAATGGCAGAGGATGGGTTAAGGGTGTTAGCTTTTGCAGATAAAAGAACTAACCAAATTCCTGAAGAAGACACTTTATTAAAGGATCTCATTTTAATAGGAATTGCCGGCTTCATTGATCCTCCCAGAAATGATATTGCCCAGGCAATTAAAACTTACCATGATGCCGGAATTCAGGTAAAGATGATTACCGGAGATCACCCTGGAACTTCAAGAAAAATAGCCCAGGAAATAGGTTTGGTAAGTAGGGAGGAATCAAATTCACAAACGATTCTGGGATCTGATTATTCCAAATTTGAAAATATAGAGCCAAATGAGGAGGAGCTCTTACTGAAAGCTTCTGTTTTTGCCAGAATGCTTCCGGAGCAAAAATTACACCTGGTGAGGTTCTATCAGCAACATCGTGGAGTAGTGGGTATGCTAGGAGATGGCATCAATGATGCCCCTGCATTACAAACCGCTGACATTGGTATTTCAATGGGTATTCGCGGTACCGAAGCCGCCAGGGAGGTAGCTGATGTTATTTTAATGGATGATAAATTCACCGCTCTTAAACAGGCTATTCATCAGGGCAGGGCAATTTTTGAGAATATCAGGTATTTCGTTATTTTTTTAATCTCATGTAATCTGGCTGAGGTAATTTCAGTAGCAGCAGCATCTGTAATTAATGTACCATTGCCGTTACTTCCTCTGCAAATTCTTTATTTAAACCTTATCACAGATATCTTTCCAGCGCTTGCACTTGGAATGGGTAAGGGGAGTAAAAACATTATGAGAATGCGGCCAAGGGATGCAGATGAACCAATATTAACCAAAAAGCATTGGAAGGCCACTGTGCTTTATGGTTTATCCATAACCCTTGTAGTAATTGGTGTTGTAATCTACGCTCATTACCGCTTAAATTTATCTGATATCAAAGTGAATAATATGGCTTTCTACACCTTGGTTATGGCGCAATTGTTTAATGTCTTCAATTTACCACCGGCCAGGGAATCATTTTTCATTAACGAGGTAACTGCTAATCCCTGGGTCTGGCTTTCTTTATTAGTTTCGATTTTTATTACCTCCCTGGGATATTTTATACCCTTTCTTAGAGAAACCCTGTCTTTAACAAGTATGACCTTAGACCAATTAATTATAATCGTGGTTTTTGCATTTGCGTCGCTGGTTATCTCACAGATCTTTAAGCGTCTGGGATTCGTGAAAGTTTAGGGAGTACTTGAGGATAATTATCAGTTAATCAGAATTGCTGACACCCATTCTGTCTGAGGGTTTTTAATGATTCTTCAAAATCATCATTCAAGATATTTCCTGAAACTTTATGACAAAAAGGGCAGGGGTTTATTCCACCATCAGGATCTATATAAAGCCCACGATTATTCGTATTCAGGCAGCCAGATCTCCGTTGATAATATTCATGATAGCAAATTAGTGGAAAAGTAGTATATGCTTCATCAAAGTTGTAGGTTTCAAAAAATGATTCCAATTTTTCAACTTGCTCTTTTTTTAAAGAAATATCTGTGTTTTTATAATGGCCCACGGCTTTAGGTTCTATAAACTGAACAAAGGATACACCAAGTTTTCTGGCAAGATCCATATAATTTGCAAGGTTCTTATCCTTTAAAAATTCTTTTCTAACGCATAAGGAGAGTGTTACTACTAATCCATTCCTAAGGGAATTTTGGGTTCCCTGCATCACCCAGTAGAAGGATCTGCTGTTTTTTCTGAAGTTATTGTGTTCTTCCTCAAGGTAATGATCAAGGCTTATGAATACACCCGTTAATCCCGAACTTTTTAATTTTCGGGCTCTTTCATTGGTTAGCTGGTATCCTGAAGTATTTATCCAGAGTTCCGTTTTAGGATCGGCATTTTTTAAAAGGTTGAGGATTGTATTAAATTTTATGAGTGGTTCACCACCTGTAAGATATATTTGTGAAACACCTTCTTTCTCCAACTTTTTAAGAGTGAAATTTAATTTATCTTCATTAAATTTTTCATTTTTATTTAAACGATCCCATTCGTAGCAATGTTCGCATTGCAATGGACATTTTTTGGTAATGGCAAGAAATACGTGATTAAATCGATTGGAACTAGCTTTTAATTCTTTATACCGGTTCAGCTCAGACTTTATGAAGGTTTTAAATTTGAGATCATTAATCGCCGGAGCATAAAGGCTCGAATAATATTTGTCTCTAACTTTGCATATTTTCTTTACCTCAGAATTACCAAAAAACTTTTCCCTTAAGCTATATAGGTAGCGAAAACCTTTGAACCACATTACAGGATTTCGGTAAGACTCGATCAAGGCTTGTAATACAAGAAATTTTGAATACAAGAGGACTAGGCTTTTTTTCCAGCCTGTAACGTTTACAGATTCAGGCAGGACGAATTCCTCCAATTCTAAAACGTCTAGATTGTTGACTTCTGGAATATAACTGGTACAATTTGGAGCATTAGAGCGCATAATCACTTGTTTTCTCCAATTCCCAGGTCTTTAAGATCTGGTCATATGAAGTTTTTGAGAATTTCGTGAAATACCCTTCTTGCTTAAACTTCACCAATTCTCGAAGGTCTGGAGTCCCATCGTAATTACGAGTATAGTTATAATAGCCTTTGCTTTTAATGAATATACTTCTCTCATTTCCTTTTGAAATTTCAGGAGCTTCGTAGAAAACATCAACAAACTCACCGGGTTCTTCCTGGGTAAGATATTGGTCATCACTTTTCTGTAATAATCGCGAAACCTCGGAACCTTTTTCTGTTATGGCTCTATATGCTGAAATGGATCGTGATTTTATTTCGGAATTAATACCTTCACTTATTGAAGCATAGTCGATCTCCCAAAACATAAATCCCGTTTCCAGTTTTATTTCAATATGATCTGTTTTTATATCAGAAATATGTATTTTCAAACCGATGTCACGAAAGGCTAGTGGTCCGGTTGAATAGATCTTTTCTTCCAGGATCCAATTGCCGTTTCTCTTTACATAAATAAATAAGGGGATGTGTTGGGAATCTTGCCAGGAGATTGACTTTTCTACTGTGAAATTCTGTTGTTGTTTTTGAAAAGTAGGGTAGTAGCTGCCAAATTTTTCATTGAATTTACCAAAGATGTAATCTAACCACATAGAATTCTTAACAGTCAGTTTTAGGTTGATGCTTTCAGTCTGATCTGGTTTTTGAAATATTAATTTCATGCTACTTAAATCATTCTCTTTACCTGAAACAGAGTTGAAAGTAAATTCACTCTCATCATCATATAATTTTATTTGTTGCAATACAGAACGACCATTACTAATAGCTTTGATTGGCGATTTTGGGTGTTGGATCACTAATGGATTGCCAGCAGGATCAACTAAAACTTCACTACCCTGAGGAAGATCGATCAAAATCAATTCTACAAGATCTGTATGCTGAACCTCAAGGAGTTCATTGCTGATCCTTATTTTATAGAATCCATCATTTTCGCATAGATCATTTAATTTTAGGTAGTCATTTATTTGAGCATCTCTAATTATATTCCCGGGATATAACTCGCCGTTAAAAACATAATTTTCACCATCATAAGAATAAATAAATGGACAGGAACTTTTAGTAAGAGCAACAATAATAGTGGCAAGTGCCAGGACTCCCAGGGTACTTCCTACTATATTTATGATTGTTCTACCTACATTTTTATCTATTACAGCGATCCTTTCTACCTCAGAAATAGGAATAGAGATTTCTTTTCCCTGTTCCAGGTCATAATTACCATTTAGATAGATATGGACTTCGTTAAGTGGTTCAGTTTTGTTTTTATTATATCGATAGGTTTTCCCGATCTTTATATTGGGATCCTTGGGATGCATGTGATTAGCGTTTAAGGGAACCAGGGTCCCAGATAATAATTGGTCGTCCTGATTTACATCTATCTTTTCAAGGTGGTACTTGACTTCTTGGGAGTGGATAACTATATACTTCTGCTCCTGTTCAAAATTATTTATTTGCGCCTGCTTTTCAGCTTCAGTAGCGGCTTCAATCTGCTGAACCTTGAAGTATGAACAGGCAAATAACATATGTAAGAGCACAACAGAGAAAAACCAACTTATGAATCTAGTGATTGTTCTTTTTTGCTTTATGAGGCTGATTATATTTTCTGAATTTTCTGAATTTTCTGAATTTTTCATACTGCCTGATTTTAAATTGAACAGAATTTAAAGGCAGGTTTAGGGAGAGGTATTAAAAAAATTTAGCCTTTAAAATTAAAGGCAGCATAAATAATAAGAAGTTTGGTTTATGGAGAGGAAGGGGAATAGATTCTATTTGTAGCTGAAAAATGAACTCAATTCAACTTTTTTCAAAAAAGTTATTTAAAGATAATGAAAAACTACGAATGTGAATATGAAAAATTAATGCCATTGAAATTAAGGAATGCTAATTCAAAATTCTTCAATTATAAAGATCACTATCCGTTGAGATATATCCATAAAAAAATCCCTTCTATTTTGAAGGGATTTTTTCTAGTAGCGAGACCGAGATTTGAACTCGGGACCTCCGGGTTATGAAAAATCATCTATTTCAATTAAATGGATGTTATTCCGCTCAAAATCAATTAAAAGCATAGGTTTTCATTTTGCTTACATTCAAAAAGAATCATTTGATATGGATAAAAGTTGTACCTATGTTGTACCTGAATTTGATTAAATTTATAGAAGACAAATAAGTTAAAATTATGGCTTCTATTTATCCTGTACTAAGAAAAAAAGCGAACAAAATTGGTCAATTTCCAATAGCTATTCGTATCACTATAGATCGACGAACTACTTACCTATACACAGGCCAATACATTGAAGATAAATTTTGGGATGATCAGAAGGGAAGGGTAAAAAAAAATCATCCTAATGCCTCTCGATTAAACCACCTAATTCTGGCTAAATTGGTCGAAGCTAATGAGAAACTCCTTGAAAGCGAAGCCAAGGGAAGAAGTTTATCTATAGGTAAGTTAAAGGAATCAATTAAAAGAGATTCCAATAATGACTTTAAAAGTGTGGCGGAAATATATTTGAATAATATTTGGGAAAGAAAAAAAACGAATCAATATAAAACTGAAAAAAATAGGGTAGAGCAATTCTTAAATTTTGCCGGTAATGATATCAAGTTTCATGAAATTGATGTAACCCTTTTAAATAATTTTTCCACTTTTCTTCAGTTTAAAAAAAATAGAGCTAAACGTACAGTCGTAAATTTCATGATATGCATTAGGGCTATTTACAATTTGGCTTTAGCCGCAAACCGGGCAGATAAAAATGATTATCCTTTCGGAAAGGGTAGATACCAAATCAAAATTCCGGAAGCAAAGAAAATAGGTTTAACAATAGGTGAATTGAAAAAGCTGGAAAATGCCAAGGATCTAAATCCAGCTAATCAACATACCCTTAATGTATGGTTGCTTAGTTTCTACTTTGCAGGTGTACGCATTACCGATATTATTCAATTAAAATGGAGTGATCTAAAAGATGATAGGTTATACTATCGCATGAACAAAAATTATAAGTTAGTATCCTTAAAAATCCCTGTTAAAGCTCAGGATATATTGAGTAAATATCGAAAGGTCAGAAATGAAGCCTGTGATTTAGTTTTTCCAGAACTTCGAGGTATTGATTTGTCAGACGAAATTATGGTGAGAACAAGAATTAAGACTGTTACCCGAAATTTTAACCGACAATTAGGAAGAATTGCTAGGAAACTGGAAATAGAAAAAAAACTTACTATGCATATCGCACGGCATAGTTTCGGTAATATATCTGGAGATAGAATTCCTATTCAGCTTTTACAAAAATTGTATCGACACTCTTCGGTAACCACTACAATGATGTATCAGTCTAATTTTATGACTAATCAAACGGATAAAGCATTGAATACAGTTTTAGATTTTTAAATAAGTGTACTCTTAATAATTGAAGCTTTTTTATTTAATAATTATTTGGCTCTATGCCTGGTTAACTTTAACCGTGATTAATTCGTCCAATCTAGTACTATATCTATTTGATAACCTTTCTTGTCTTATTTTCCAGGTACGTCCTAGATCCTGACCTCCGAATTTCACCTTGCCGTTTTCCCGGAAGTTTAATTGGTCTACTACCTTCATCAATTGTTCGTGCTTAGGATTTTCTTCTGTGAAAAGTTTAAACTGCTTTTGCTTAGCAGGCGTAAGTTTCATGGCGATGATTCCAGCCTTCTTATATTGAAAACCTTCCTTATAGATCAACTCTAGGCCAGTTAAAGCTATTTTGACTAACGTAATGCTGGAATTAGTTGGATGGGGAGTATATACTGATATACTTGCCCGATACTGCTTAAGATCATTTCTAAATGGATTAGTAAGTAAGAAAACTTGGAGCAAAGAACAGTTACTATCCTGTCTTCTGAGTTTTTCACCAATCTTTACGGCATAGGTAGATACGCTTTCTTTCAATTCGGCATAATCACTGTACATATTTTCGAACGCCCTAGTTACTGAAATATTCTTTTTTAGCGGAGTAACTTCTAACGACAAAGTGGTTAGTCCAGATAGATCTCTTTTCAGTCGCAGGCCGACTACAGAAAATTCTTTACGTACATACTCATCATGTAATTCTACGAACTGTTGTGCATTTTTAATATTCATTGCAAGTAGTCTCTTTTCGTATTGTCGGCCGATACCCCAAACATCTCCAATCTTAGTCCATAAAAGAGCTTTCCTGATTTTCTCGGGATCATCTATGATATGAACGCCTCCTGTGTGATTTGCAAATTTCTTGGCGATCTTATTTGCAACTTTTGCCAAGGCCTTGGTGGGGGCAATTCCAATACTAATTGGGATACCTGTTCTGCTTCGAACAGCTTTAATCATATCCTGACCATAGGTCGTTAAATCAAAATGTTCTTTAAAGCCTGCTAGCAGCAAAAATGCCTCGTCTATAGAATAGATCTCAATATCCGGGGTGAACGTGGAAAGTATATTCATTACTCTTCTGCTCATATCTCCATATAAAGCGTAATTAGAACTGAATACAAAAACACCATTCCTTTTAAATACTGCCTCATATTGAAATGCGGGAGCCCCCATTGGGATATTTAATGCCTTTGCTTCGTTACTTCGTGCAATAACGCAACCATCATTATTAGAAAGAACTACAACTGGTTTATTTTCCAGGGATGGATTGAAAACTCGTTCACAGGAAGCATAGAAGTTATTACAGTCTACCAGGGCGTACATTATACATACTTGATTACGTTGGTCACTATTCCCCAGATAAGGAAATCATTTTCTGCTGTAACCTTTATAGGTTTATATTTCTGATTTTCTGCAACCAACCAGATGACATCCTTTTCGATTTTAATCCTCTTTACCGTAAACTCCCCATCAATAAAACAAACGGCAATTTTTCCATTACAAGGTTCCAATCCTTTATTGATCACTAAAAGATCTCCATGTTCTATCCCTGCTCCGGTCATGGAATCACCTTCAACTCTGCCGAAAAAGGTGGCATCCCGGTCTTTAATTATTTCAGAATTTAGGTCAATAGATTTATCCAGGTGATCATCGGCCGGGGAGGGGAATCCCGCGGTAATATGTCCCACGAACGGAAAATTATAAATACCATGAATGGCTAAATGAAGCAATACTTTCATGCTTCAAAGTTAATAAATGGAAATATTCCATTAAATAGGAAATAATCCTTTTTATTAACCAATTTGAATAATTATCAATCAGTGCTAAATTGGATCTAGAATCATCGTAATAGGAAATCTAGTTGAAATTAAAATTTTAAAAATTAAAACTTTATGAAATTCTAAACACATATTGAAAATTTAAATCATCATATTGAAGATATAAATAAATCATTCCCAACATTTTAGTGTAATCCTTTAAATTCTAAATAATGATTAATGTAGGTTCCAGTGTAATCGAAAGAGAATGCAGAAATTGTGGAGCAAGTATTAATTTTACTTTATCCATGTTATTAAAAAAGGCAAAATTTAATTGTTCAAATTGTAATAGTGTAATTTCCTTAAACAAGGATTCCTATGATTTTGGGTTAGAAATTCCAGAAGAGGTTAGGAAAAAAATTAAATTCAAGGATTTTAGTAATCGTTTAAATTAGATCATAAAAAAAGGGCCATGACTGTCTTAACAGAATTAACCCTTCTTTTGATCTCTACATTTCTTCGAATCTAATTGAAAATATCCAATCAAATTACCAATAAAAAGTTAATCCTTTTGTAATTAGGTAAAATCTTAAAAAGGTTCTGTAAAATTGTTGTGATCTCCAATCTTATTATACTACCAAAAAAGTCTTCATAAGATTTAAACCTATTTGATTAAATTACTATTCAGATTCCAAAAAACTTTTGCGCTCAGCACATTCCCGCTTTATACCGCTAAAGAGCTGCATTCCGGGCAAAGAGCTTCGCTTTAAAAGTCTTGGACACCATCCCCGATCTTAGGCTTACATTCCGTAAATCCAATTCCATTAAAGGATAGGATTACTCCATTCCAACCACGATTGAGAATGGAGTCCGCTTAAGCGGAATTCCATTTATTATTTGAGGTGGCTCCCCATATTATCATATTTCACATCGTCCTTTAGAAAAACTTCCACGCCTTCACTGTTTCACTCTTTTTTTGACAGCAAAATACCAACATTTGGAAATTGACCGGATTGCATAAGCCAGTCGCAAGCTCCTTTTTATAAGTCCTTTTCAATTCCAAATATTGAAAACTGTATAAGCAACAAAAAAAGGTAACAGCGAAGGCGCTACGGGAAGTAAATCTAAAATGAACATCATGAAATCATACAATAACATATCAATGGAAGCCGCCTCAAAAACAACAAAAAAGGAAAACGCTCCAGATAAAATTTTTAATTTTTTGATAGCTTTTATTTCACGTTCCTGAACGAATAAAAAGATAGTTATCTGACGGTATAATAAACTAGATAAGAATTGGGATAATTGATGATCTTCATCATATTTAATCCTGTCAGATTCGAGTAGTTTTGAAAATATTGAAGTCTAATATTAAATTTTTAATTATGATTATAAAACCTGAAAAAACAGTAGCAGATTATGTTACGCAGAATATAAAAGCCTCCCATGTTTTCAAAAATTATGGAATTGATTTTTGCTGTGGAGGTGGAATCAGTGTGGAAAAGGCTTGCCAGGAAAGGGGAGTGGACTATTTTGCGCTTGTAAAGGATCTTGAACTGATAGGTGCTGTAGAAGAAAATGAAACTGATTTCAATAAGATACCTCTTGATGAACTGATAGATCATATAATTGAGAAACATCATACTTATATTGAGGCAAATATTGGGTTATTGATCCAGTATTCTGCAAAAGTGGCCAAAGTACATGGAGGTAATAATCCTGAACTGGTAAGAGTATATGAATTGTTCGATAAAGTAGCGGGTGAGCTGGCTGCACATCTTAAGAAAGAAGAGTTGATCCTTTTTCCTTTCATCAAGAAGATGCTAAAAGCTGAAAAAGAGGGAATCCCGTTAAATGTTCCAAATTTCAGCACGGTGGAGAACCCAATCAAAATGATGGAAGAAGAGCACGAATTTGCCGGTAATATCTTTAAGGAAATTGCACACTTAACGAATAATTATACACCTCCTGCACATGCCTGTAATACTTATAAAGCGCTTTTCGATAAGCTCGATGAATTCGAACAAGATCTTCATGAACATATACATCTTGAGAATAATATACTTCACCCGAAAGCATTAAAACTTGAGAGGGAATTGAGATTATAAAAAACTGTTTGTCAGGAATGAGAAGGTGCCTTAGAGATTCTTTTAGATCTCTAGTTCCTTCTCATCCTTATAATTTTAGGAAACTCGTACCTGAAACAAGTTTTGAGGATAGCTCAAATATGCTGGTAGTTTCAAGCATATGCTTCAAGCCGCTGCGAATATTGACAAAATCAAAATGTAATGGACATGGATGATCTTCAGAACATTTTTCCAGACCAAGAGCACAACCATTCATGATCGAATCACCATCTATAGCCCGAACTATCTCAGCGAGTTTGGTGGTGTTTTTTTCTTTATCTATAAAAAATCCACCGCGTGGCCCTTTAATCGAATTGACTATATTCTGCTGAACTAATTTTTGAAGAATTTTAGCGGTAAAAGCTTCCGGTGAATTGATCGCTCTGGCAATTTCTTTAAGACTGGTGCGCCTTTCTTTTTGCGATTCACCTGCTATGTACAAAGTCGATCTTATTGCGTATTCACAAGCTTTAGAAAACATATAAATTCAGTTTGCATAAAATTAAATGATATAAGATAATAAATAAGATAAAAATGTCCTTTTTTATTATTAATATCTAAATTATTTATCCTTCAAGGATTCTTAAAATGAGATTTGGATGATTAGAATGCTTAAAAAACATAGCTTTATAGCGGTGGTTTACTTTTGCCTTATAGCCTTGTTAGGACTTGGGCTTAGACTTTTTGCGGTGATGGATATTCCGGGAACCTATAAGTACATTGTTCATACTCATTCACATATCGCCCTGCTTGGCTGGGTTTATACGGCATTGACCACTTTGCTCTATTTTACCTATCTGAGTTCTCAGGCTATCGATAAAAAATACCGCATCCTTTTTTGGTTTACCCAGGCGACCATAGTAGGCATGCTGTTCACTTTTCCTTTTACCGGCTATACCTTATTTTCGATTATTTTTTCCACTCTTTTCCTGATAGCTTCTTACTGGTTTGTCTATTTCTTCTTTAAACACTGTCCTGAAGATCTTAAGAAGAAAGCTTCGTATAAACTGGTGAGGATTTCGCTCTGGTATATGGTGATTTCCAGTATTGGTCCCTGGGCCCTGGGTATTATCATGAGTAATGCGGGAAGCGGCTCTGCCTGGTACAGGAATGCGATCTATTTTTACCTTCATTTCCAGTATAATGGTTGGTTTATAGTCGCTCTTTTTGGCATTTTTATTTACATACTCGAAAAGATTGGCTTTTCTCTTCCTGAACATACTTTTAAGAAGTTTTATTCTCTGCTGAATGCAGGAGTCATTCTTACTTTCTTTCTCTCTGTTTTATGGATGAAGCCAGATTGGCCTTTTTACCTTTTAGCCCTGATAGGAGGTGTATTACAATTTATCGCTTTCGGAATTTTCTTTAGGGCGATATACTCAAAAGCTCTTGAGATTTTCCGAAGCCTGTCCGATTTATTCAGGTTTTCGATAAGGATGGTGGTATTCCTGTTTTCGGTAAAACTTATCGCGCAGATCCTGGGTGCATTCCCTGTGATCTCTGAAGTCATCTTCACCAATATGGATATGATCATCAGTTATATCCACTGGGTTTTCCTAGGAGTAGTAAGCACTCTCTTGCTGATATTTCTTAATTACTTTGAGATGCTGAAATTATCCAGATTTCAGCTGAATTTCTACCTGGTGGGATTTTTTCTAACCGAATTGTTCATTTTCGCTCGTGGACTGGTAAATTTAGAGGTAGTGCCAGCCATAGCCGCCGTGCACTGGCTAATAAGCCTGGCCAGCCTGGTTCTTTGCGTGGGGATCGCTACGATCCTGGCCGGCCAGTTCTTAGCAAAAGATTAAACCAGGGAGCCTTTTTCAAGATTCTGAACAATATCTGCCAGTTCGTTGATAATGCTCATCCCACGATCCTTATTGTACCAGACCTGAAGTTTGGCCTTGAAATTAGTGTCTATTCTTCCGAATTCTTTTTTATGGTCTATGACCATTTGAGTAGCGGTTGACGACCTTGGCCCCCCAGGTGGTCATGACATCAAGCTCTTCATCTAGGATGATCAGTTTGGGGATGGAACGGGTGCCTTCAGTAAGAAAATGATCCATCAGTTCAGGATTTTCATCCCTTAGAACTATCCTAAGATTGATATTTTCTGAAGCCTCAGCTATTTGATTCAGTACAGGAATGCTTTGAGCACCGTCGGCGCACCAGGGCTCAAGAAGTACGAGCCAGGTTTGCCTGTTTTCGATATACTTGAATTGTTCTTCCTGCTTCGGGTTTAAACTTATCGTCTTGTTAAGCCTTTGAACGCGCTTGAAGTTGAGTGCTGTAAAATTCACCCTGTCTTTAGTAAGATTTCCTGTAGTGCTTTTATTTTCTACAAGTTCTTCCAGAAGCTCCATATATTCAGGGTAGCTTAAGGAGTTTTTCAGGCTGTGTAATAGTAGTTCACGCATGACAAAATTTTTTAGATAGTCACTAATTTAT
Source organism: Gramella sp. MT6 (assembly GCF_019357415.1). Lineage (NCBI taxonomy): Bacteria > Pseudomonadati > Bacteroidota > Flavobacteriia > Flavobacteriales > Flavobacteriaceae > Christiangramia > Gramella sp. MT6. The sequence continues at coordinate 3,328,057 of NZ_CP048410.1, read as the reverse complement.
ATAGTATTCAGCCCAAATTATATGAGCATTCTCATCATTCTCCACTTTATCTAGAAGTCTTTTCTTGTTGAGATCCTTCTGATATGATACAGCGGAATACTCACCCATAATATGAGCATCAAAGAAGACAAAATGATCCCCTGGTTTGTCCCGAAGAACTTCTGAAAAACAGCTCCCGTATAACCCAATAGGGCAGAAATGTCCATTTTCAAAAGGATCAAAACCCTCGAAAGATCTATAGGATTCAGCATGGTGGCTGCCAGCGAAAATCTGTCCAGTGGATAATCCTCAAAGAAGACCAGCGACATCAAAAATATTCCGTCATAGATCACCGCCAGGAAAAGCCAGAGCAGGATGGCATAACCAAAGCCTTTTATCTTGTTATCATTTACCAGTGCGATCACAAAAGCCAGCGCGGTAAAGATCATGGTTAGGAAGGCCCCGGTTATCAACAGCAAGGCGAAATTGCCAATAGCATCACTGTTGAATATTCCGTAGAAGATAAAAGGCATGCCAAGGCCAATCACCAGGCTCATTGCCAGTGATAATGATACACCGAAATACTGACCTAGAAAGATGGAACTCCGTTTTACTGGTTGCGCCAGCAGCAGTTCCGTAAATTCCTTGGAATTGTAATAATACATGACCCCGAAAATGGTCCCGATTAGGGGTACCAGGATGATGATCACATTCATTAGAGTTATTACCGCCTTGGACAGGTCATTGTTCAGGAACAATAAAACGAGCCCTAGCAACAGGTAAAATAGAAAATACACGTAGCTCCAGCGGCTTCGCATTAGGTCGTAGAAACTGTATTTTAATATCTTAAACATAACTGGTAGTTAAAATTGATGCGATCGCGTGTTCGAAGTCGGGCTGTTCGGTCTTGGTCTTCAATGCCGGGATACCTCCTTTAAAATAGATCTTGCCCTCAAGCAGGAAGACGATCTCGTCTGCAATTTCTTCCACGAAACTCATGATATGAGAAGTGATAAGAATGGTCTTTCCTTTTTGCTTTTCAGAAGTGATAAGCTCTTTAAGCCTTATATGTGAAATGGGATCCAGACCAGTGGTGGGTTCGTCGAGGATGATAAGCGAACTATCGAACATGAAGGTAAGAACCAGGTTCACCTTTTGTTTGGTTCCCCCGGAAAGGTTACTCAGTTTTTTATCCAGGAAAGGCTCAAGTTTGAATAGCTCGATAAGCCTCAGGTCATCAGCTTTTTTATAGGATCTAAGGTCTTTGATCATGCGAATTAATTCCCGAACTGTAAGGTTTCCTGGAAAATTCGCGATCTGGGGCAGATAATCAATATTATTTCGGTATTTCCAGTCGTTTTTTACTGATTTTCCATTGATTTTGATACTTCCCGAATTTGGAACTACCATCCCTAAAATACTTTTTATCAGGGTGGTCTTTCCGGAGCCATTAGGCCCAAGCACGGCAAATATGCCTCCCTGTTCGATGTTAAGATCAATGCCTTTCAGGACTTCGTTCTTGCCGAATTTTTTGTGAAGGTTTTCAATTGATATCATGAGAGACGGGTTTTAATAATGGATTTTGATCCATCAGGTTATCTGGTGTAAATACCGGGGAAACCTTTTCCGAAAAATCGATAATGTCGATGAACAGACTTCTTAAAAGGATGATGGTTTCCGGGGTTCGGTTTACGATGTAGGAAAACAGCTTTACTGGTCGGTACGGGACATCGCCCAGGCCGTCCTTGTTGAGGTCATAACCCGTATAGCTGCTCCAGTAATTTCTGTCAAAACTGTTATCATTTAGCTTGCTGTTATAGGAAATGTCGAATGAATTGTTGAAGAAGTTATTCTTTGTGAAAATGTTCGAATAGCAGGCGCCGCGCACTTTTACAGCCCAGCCGTTATTTCTGAAATCATTATTGTTATAGTTGATGCGGTTCGAGCCTTCGATATTGATACCTACTGTATTTTCTTCAAAATTATTATTGCTTATTTCTGAATCATTGATCTCTTTGAGCAGCAATCCGAAGGAAGCCGGTCCCCAATTCTTGCGGAAGATATTTCCCTTCATCGTAATGAACTTGGAGAACATCACAGCTACGCCTGCACCATTATTTTCAAAAATGTTGTTTTCATAGGAATCATTATTAGAAAACATAAAATGAAGTCCGTAACGAAGGTTGTCCTTGCTAAGATTATCCTCTATGAGGATGTCATCTGAAAACTCCAGGTAAATCCCATCACGTACTTTTTGGATCTTATTGCCGGTCACTTCTATATCTTCGCAGTACCAGAGCTGTATGCCATTACCGGAACTGTACTCCTCAACCGCGTCACCCAGAATTGTATTGTTTATCACCTTGCCCTTTTTGGCTTTTTCAAGATATATTCCGAAAAACAGCTTTTCCAGCTGGAGGTTTTGAATAAGAAAGTTTTCGCTTTTCACCACCCGCACAGCAGCATAATCGGTTGTATAGCTGGTACCTACATTGATGATCTTAAGTCCGTCGATGGTCACATTATCGGATTCTATAGTAATGATCTCGCCTCGGTCCTCACCGTCTATAACGGGATGATCCTCCCCGATAATAGTGAGCGGTTTGGTGATCTGTAAATTGAATTCCCGGTAGGTACCCTTTTTTATCACGACGGTATCACCGGCCGCAGCACTTTTAATAGCAGTCTTAATATTTTTATACTCACAGCTATTGCATACTTCAAGCTGTTCTGCCTTTGCATTACTGAAGGAAAGTGCCAAAAGGATCAATATGAAAACAGGGAGTCTCAAAGGTTAGTTTTTACCGATAAATGGTTGAATTTCATGCCAGTCATATATTTCTCCTCCATGAGTTGATTGGATCTCTCTAGCAGCAGATTCATCATAAAAAGCTGAAAGATTTGCGCCCATTGGACTCGAAATATTTTCACTGATCAGGAATGTAGATATAGTAGCATCTACAAGCTCTCCCGGATTACTGAAATCAGTAACCAGGTAAAGAGCATATTGAATATCCTTGTGATCTTTCCTGAAATTGACCATGCATTCAATCGCATCGAATTTATAAACCTTGCCTTTACTGGTAACCAGTTCGGCAGCATGCTGTCGATCAACGATGGTCATTTTGCAGTATTCGCAGCCATCTTCTCCATAATGGATGGGTTCTGGACCTATTTCGCAGGAGATCAGGCTTAAGGCTAAAATGAGTATGTAAATTGAACTTTTCATGATCTAAATTTTTTGAGTTTTCCATTCTCTTTTTCCAACGAAGAATGCAATGAGAGTAAGTAGCATTCCAGCAAACAGCATATAGCCTCCTGTATGCGGATAGGAATCCACGTCAAAATTCAGCATTTTCTGGTGCCCGAACAGAGGTGGCTTGTAGGTCATTGGCGATCCGTCTGGATGTGTCATTTTCATGATGGCATTCGGGTCCAGGTCGGTACCATATTCGGTAAGCCAGAGATTGAAGTCATACATTCCAAGAACTCCAAGGATGCTCATCAGGATAAGCCAGCCCAGGAACCACCTAAAGCTTAGTTTTTTGAAAATGCCTAAAAGACCTATTACCACTCCCAGGATCACCATTCCCAAAATCACCTTTGGAAATACATCAAACTCCCACATTTCTTCAGGTTTAGGGATCTTTTTCATCCCTATATAATGGTTAAGGCCATCTATGTTTTGAATATCGAACTCGTGAACTCCTTTAATCCCCGTTATGTGGATATTCATTCCAAGAGGATCAGGATATTGCGGAGCACCCAGCATGATATTCCACAGAGGGAACTTAAACAGGCCCAGCAAAAGCAGAGAGCCAATGATCATTATTATTCCGGCTTTTTTCATCGTTATATATTTTAAGAGAAAGGCGAGAGCTCATCAACCTCCCGCCTTACGGAAACACACGCCGTCTCATTCATGCATTTCCAATCTAACTAAACATCAATCTTCACCTAGTGACCAGCTTAGTTCTATGTTTGAGTCAGCAGGAGAGACTCTAACATATCCCTGCATTTCCTGGTGCAGTGCTGAACAGAAGTCGGTACAGTAGAATGGCCACACTCCGGGTTGTTTTGGTTCCCAGACGAAGGTTTCGGTCTGTCCGGGCATAATCAACAATTCAGAGGTGTTGGCACCGATCATACTGATTCCGTGGGGCACATCGTAATCCTGTTCGTGATTGGTAACGTGGAAGTACACTTTATCTCCAACTTTGATACCTTCAATATTGTCAGGTGTAAAGTGGCTTCTAATCATGGTCATATAAACATGAACCTCATTCCCGTCTCTTTCCACGCGGGCATCTCCGTTAGAAAGGGTTGCGTGTTCGTGTTTGTTCTCATCCAGTTTATAGATCTTCTTGGAATTAGGTTTGATAATATCTGCCGGAATACCTGCCGCGTAATGCGGTTCTCCAATAGTTGGAAAATCAAGTAGTAACTCCATTTTTTCTCCAGAGATATCATAAAGCTGTGCAGAATGAGTTACCTCAGGACCTGTAGGCAGATAACGATCTTTAGTGATTTTGTTCATTGAAACAACATACTTACCGAATGGTTCAGCAGAGTTTCCTCCTGGAATCATTACGTGCCCTACAGAGTAATAACTAGGTTTTCTGTCTATTACCTCCTGGGTTTCAACGTTCCACTTTACAACTTCAGAAGAGATGAAGAAAGAAGTATATCCGTTTCCTTTACCGTCAAATTCTGTATGAAGTGGTCCCAGACCTGCCTGTTTAACAGTTCCTGCAAGAACGTCCTCAAATTTCAGGATCGGAATTCCGTATGCATCTCCGTCAAATTTTTCATTCTCTATTGCATCTATCATCTTAGAATAGGAGTGAACGGTAAGGTCGGCTGATAGTTTACCGTTCCCAATGATATACTCTCCTGTTGGATCCACATCACAACCGTGAGGGGATTTAGGAGTAGGTAAAAGGAATACTGCTCCAGGAACTTCCAGAGGATCTACTGTAAGCACCTCTTTCTTCATTGTTGAGGTTGCCGTATGAGTTTCCTCGTCGTAGATATTATGAGCATAATTTGCCGGCACTTTATTACCACCGCCGTTATTCACATATTCTTCGATCTTCTTCCAATTAACCGCCGCGATAAAGTCCTTATCGTTCTGTGAAGAGTTAACTTCCATAAGGGTGTTGGCCTCTTCGGTGTTATAAGTAGAGAAAAAGAACCAGCCGTGGGATTTTCCACGTCCCGGATGAGCAAGATCATAATCAAATCCAGGCATCATTAGTTGGAATTTGATGTCCATATGCCCTTCTTCGGGTTCTACGCTAATGAATGTAAGCGCACCTTTAAAATTACCTTTGTATTCATTTATAGGCATGTCGCGCTGAGGTACTGGTACAGAGAACCTGGTTCCTGCGACAACATATTCAGTATTTTCAGTAACGAAAGATGAACTGTGGTTTCCTGCAGAGTTTGGTACTTCAATGATCTCTGTAGTCTCGAAAGTAGTAAGGTCTATCTTGGCAATTCTCGGCGTATTGTTACCGTTAATAAATACCCAGCGTCCATCCAGTTTTCCAGCGGTTTGGGAAATGTCGGGGTGGTGAGCATCATCCCATGGGATAAATCCGTGGGAAGTGTTTAACATAGGTTTTGTTTCCTCGTTATATCCCCAGGCCTTTTCAGCGTCCTGAGAAAATACAGGAATAACCTTTAATAACCTTCCGGAAGGCAGACCGTAGACAGATAACTGTCCGCTAAACCCTCCTGAGATGAACGCGTAGAACTCATCATGTTCTCCGGGCGCCACGTATGTTTTTTCAGCGGCACTGGATGCTAAGGCTCCACGATCTCCATTTTTGGAGTTTTCACTGTTATTACAGCTAATGAAAGTTGCTGACATGAACAGCGATATTATAAATAAAACTGATTTTTTCATGATTGTAAGATTGATTTATAGGCTTATTAATTTTCGGGAATTATTACTTTGTCAACCACGTGTACAATCCCGTTGCCGGCAGGCACACTAGCAATTATTTTAGCTCCACCCACATACACATCTTCACCTTTGACTTCCACGGGGACGCTAAGGTCACTGGCCTGTCCCAGTTTTTTGAACTTCTTGAGAAACTCCTTATCGTATTTTCCCGGCGTTACATGGTGTTTTAGTATAAGTGAGAGCTTATTTTTATTCTCAGGTTTTAAAAGATCATCCACGGTACCTTCAGGTAGTGCTTCAAACGCTTCATCGGTAGGGGCAAAGACCATTAATGGCCCTGCGTTAACCAAGGCATTTTCCAGTTCGGCGGTCTGTACGGCTGCCACCAGGGTCGAGTGGTCTTCAGACTGTATTGCAATGTCGAGAACAGTAGGCTCTGAAACATCATCCTTTACAAAAGCCTGGCCCTGCCTTTCTTCACTGGCTTGTTCTGTTGAAGCAGAAATATCCTCTTCTTCTGCTTCGCTGCTATTTCTGCATGCGGAAATACCCGCAATGAGAATTGTCAATAGAAAAAATTTGATAATTGCTTTCATATTTAATTGATTTAGTTAGCTGTTTCTAGGCTTTAGTCAAGCGTCCTAAAGTATTCCAGAAGCTGTCTGGCATCTTCCTCGGTCAGGTTTTGATTGGCCATGGGAGAGCCGTTGTGTTCTATTAATAATTGTTTTGCGATAGGATCTTTAAGGATCATTTCCTCAGGATTGAGCATCATGTTCATCACCCATTCCGGGGACCTTCTGTCCAGAACTCCTTTTGGGGCAGGACCGATGAATTTCTTATCGGGTTTATGGCAGGCCATACATTTGGAATCGAAGATGGCTTTACCCTTAGCTGCCATTTCATGGTCTATCTCATCAGGAATTTCTATTTTTTTGATAGGCCCGATCCCTTTGTTGCTCATGTCATTCATGTCAACATTAGCAGATGATGCTTCAGGCTTTTTCACTTCTTCTTTTTTAGCGTAGTTTCCCAGCTGAATTTCATCAGATTCCTTCTTTTCTTCTTTTCCGCCACAGCTAATGATTATTAACAAAATCAGTAGACCAAGAGTTTTTAGTACATATTTCATGGTGATAGATATTTAAATGTTAAATCAAAAATATAGTGGAAGGGAATCAGAAAATATGACAAATATCATATAAAGGACAATTTTGTCCTTTATATGATATTTATTTTTAATTGCTTTATTATTGGAAACTGAAAATTGGGAAATTACTCTGATCTAATTGGTGGGAAAATCCAATAAAATTAGGAAATAAAGCTCAGCAAATTGCCGCTGCATTTCGCTAAACAGCTACATTTCGGGCAAAGAGCTTCGCTTTAAAAGTCTTGGACACCATCCCCGATCTTAGGCCTACATTTCGCAAATCCAAACCTATTAAATAAATTGGATTACTCCCTTCCATCCACAATCGAGAATGGAGTCCGCTTAAGCGGAATTCCATTTAAATATTTGAGGTGGCTTCCCATATTATCATATTTCACATCGTCCTTTAGAAAAACTTCCACGCCTTCACTGTCTCACTCTTTTTTTTGACAGCAAAATACCAACATTTGGAAATTGACGGACTGCATAAGCCAGTCGCAAGCTCCTTTTTATAAGTCCTTTTCAATTCCAAATATTGAAAACTGTATAGCAACAAAAAAAAGGTAACAGCGAAGGCGCTACGGGAAGTAAATCTAAAATGGACATCATGAAATCATACGATAACATATCAATGGAAGCCGCCTCAAAAACAACAAAAAAGGAAAACGCTCCAGATACAAAAAGTAAATCATATAAAAGCAAAAGCCTGAAAGGTTCAGGTAAATTATTAATCTTAAATATTATAATCATGAGCACTTTAAGAAATCATGTACAGTTGATCGGGAATGTGGGCCAGGAGCCACAAATCACGAACCTTGAAAGCGGAAAGAAAGTTGCCCGTTTTTCACTTGCCACCAATGAGTTTTACAAAAATGAACAGGGTGAGAAAGTTCAGAACACCGAATGGCATACCATAGTAGCCTGGGGAAGAACCGCGGAAATTATCGAGAAATATGCCAGCAAGGGAAAAGAGATAGGGGTAAGCGGAAAACTGAAGTCCAGAAGCTACGAGGATAACGAAGGCGTAAAGCGATACGTTACTGAAGTGGAAGCCAATGAAATCCTTCTATTAGGTGCAAGAAATGACGAATCAGTCAGGTAGTTAAAAAATAAGAGGGCGGGTACTTGTTCACGGTAACGCCCTCTTTTCACTTAACCCTTAAATACGATTAATATGAAAACTAAAGTTAATGAAATATCGATAAAATATAGAGGTAGTTTTAAAATTACAGAGGCTCCAAAGATCACCTCTTCTGAAGATGCAACCGCGGTTTTTTACAAGACCTGGAATAAAGATAAAATTGGGCTACAGGAATGTTTTAAGATTATGTTACTCAATAACGCCAATAGGGTTAAAGGTATTTATGAGGTTTCCAGCGGTGGAATCACCGGAACTATGGTAGATCTTAGAATAGTTTTCGCCGTTATACTTAAGAGTTTAACAACGGCAGTAATTCTATCTCATAATCATCCCAGCGGAACATTAAAGCCTAGTGAGGCAGACAAAAGGTTAACCGAAAAGATCATAAAGGCTGCCATACTTTTGGATATAAAAGTTTTGGATCACCTGATCTTAACTCCAGACGGCCAGTTCTTCAGTTTTGCAGATGAAGGACTTTTATAAACCATAATGATCTAATTATAAGACCTGATAAACTCAGGTCTTTTTTATTCCTTAATTTATAAAAATCGTATATTTAGAAAGCTGTAAACCAGCGAATTTAAATACTATGTTGAGCCTACTATTCTGACTTTCGCTGCTCAACATCATTATCAAAATTTTTATTTAATAAGATGCAATTCACCCTTGCCGGGTTTGTATGAAATTTTTGTCACGCCTGCGCGTGACGGAAATGGAATAGCAAGAGGATAACACGCTACGCGATGTTACATGTTCCATTTTCTTTCTAAACGCCAGGTTTTTCAGTTGATTTCAAATTCGGGGAATTTTGATTTTTCATCGATTTGCGGCAAATCGATTCGAAAGCCCTGTAAACAGGCATCGATTTGCGGCAAATTTCATAATAAAGTGAAAATATGGAGCCTTTTAAAAACATTCGATTTAAGAAAGAAACCGCGGAACGTTTTCAGGAATTTTCCCGTACCCATTTCAAAACCCATACAGAAGCACTTTCTACCATGCTCGATTTTTTCTTCTTTAACGAGATTTCTCCAAAGGAAAGATTGGGTCCTACAGGAAGAAAAATAGAAAACTCCCTGAAAAAAAGAACCAATGCGATCATTGCGATCATGAAGAATGTAGAGAAGAATAAAGCAAATCCTACCTTGGCTATTTTGCAATCGCTACTGGAAGAAAATGAACCCAAAAAGAAACCCCTGATCCTGGAAAAAAGGGATCCAACTTTACCTGAAAAGAAGTTATAATATCAAGACCATTAAAATGTATATCACCATCACCCCTCAGAAATTAGGAAGTACTTTTTCTCAAAGTGCAGCCGATTATGTGGAATACTTGGAGAAGGAAAACCAGAATCTCGAAATAGAAGAAATGGAACATTTCTTTAACCAGAGTGGGGAAAAGCTAAGCGCCCATGAAGTTGTTAGAGAGATAGATGCCAATACTTCAAAATTAAAAAAAGTAGAACCTAAATTCTATTCCATCACGGTGAGCCCGTCGCAGTATGAGCTTCGAAGATTACAAAATCATAGCCTGGACCTAAAGACCTATACCCGTGAGATCATGAAAGATTATGCGGCCAGTTTTAACAGGGAAATCAATGGAAAAGCTATAAGCGTTCAAGACATAAAGTATTATGCGAAAATAGAACACCAGAGGACTTTTAAAGGTACCGATGTTCAGGTCCGGGAAAATCAGCCGTATGCTACAAGAATATTGAAGTGTAAGGATGAAATTCAAAAAATCAAACGCGGAGAAATAAGTGGAGATGTCTCAAAACTGGAAAAAATGATAGCCCGACTTGAGAAGGAGGCGCCGCATCAGTTAAATGGACAGCGAATTACCCAAGGCATGTTAAAAGCGGGAAACCAAAGCCATATCCATATCATCGTTAGCCGAAAGGATATGTCTAATTCCTTTAGCCTTTCCCCGGGAAGTAAATACAAATCTTCTGAAGTCGAGTTTAACGGAAAACTTGTAAAACGGGGTTTTGACAGAGACGCCTTTTTCAACAGGGCAGAGCAAAGCTTTGACCGCCTATTCAAATATGAACGAAATTTTGTGGAAACTTATGAGGCCAGGAAACAATTTATTAAAGATCCCAAGATCTATTTTTCCGTGCTGCTGGGTTTACCTGCGAATGAAAAAGCGATTGCTTTTAAAATGCTAAGAGAAAGGGGAGTGCCTATGATTCCTGCTATCCCGGTCAATAAAGCGCAACTGGCACTTAAAATCTTCAATAAGCTGAAGCGCGGAATAGATACAGCGATAAGTTCCGGTTCCATCGGGGTTTAATTAATAATGTTATGACAGCCATTAATATTATACTAGTTGTATTCGGACTTTACCTCCTGTTTTTCCTGAATTTCCGGATCTTTAAAATGGCTTATTTATTCAACCTGATCATTAGTTTTTGTCTTCTTGTTTACCTTGTTTATCCAGAGCTGGATCTAAATTATATTTCAGAATTAAGCTTATACCTTGGATGTCCTTTGCTCTTAGGAAATACCATATTTTATGTTTTCCATCAGGATAAAAGGAAGGAGAACGTGGACATGAAATACCAGGTGACTTTTAAGACAAATAAGGGTGAATTCTCGATCAATAATATTCGGAGGGGAGTTTCCATAATAGGTTCAGCTGGTAGCGGGAAAACTGAAAGCCTTGTACATGGTTTTCTTAAACATTTCAGTAACTATTCATTCAGCGGGGTTATACATGATTACAAAGATTTTGAACTGACCGAAATGGCTTATCCCGTTTTTAAAAGATCACAGATTCCTTTTTATATAGTTTCCTTCGATAAGATCGTTCATCGGGTCAATCCCATTGCTCCAAGGTATCTTGAGAATGAGGAAAGCGTAAACGAAATTTCCAGGGTGCTCATTGGAAATCTTCTGGAGCAAAAAGAAACAGGGGCCACGGGAACCAATAAGTTCTTTAACGATGCGGCTGAGGGTTTGATTGGTGGATTGATCTGGAAACTGAAAACCTCCTATCCCCAGTTATGTACCCTGCCTCACCTGATCATGATCTTTCAATTACTGGATACCGAAAGCCTGATCGCTTTCCTGGATACAAATCCTATCTCAAGAACCATGGCCAATGCCTTTATTAGCGGAAAGGATTCTGAAAGACAAACTGCCGGCGTGAAAAGTACCTTGTCTAATGCCCTGAAGAAAATCAGCACCAAGCACATATTTATGGTCCTTTCGGCAGATGAAATCCCGCTGAATATCAACCACCCGGAAAATCCGGCGGTAATAAGCCTGGTGAACAATCCCAAATATGAAACCGCCTATTCGCCTGTGATCGCGACCATCATGCATACCATCACCAAACAAATGAGCGTTAGGAGGTCCAATCCTTCTTTTCTCCTGATGGAAGAAGCTCCTACCATCAGGCTACTCAATATGCATCGTATCCCGGCCACTTTAAGGAGCTACGATATCGCGACTGTTTATGTTATGCAGGATAAGATCCAGAATGATATGATGTACGGTGATAAGGCAAGCAAGGCGATCCTGGCTAACCTTTCTTATCAGTTCTTCGGAAAGGTGAACGACCCTGATACCGCCAAATATTATGAACGCTTTTTTGAGATCATCAAGGATCCTACGCGAAGTATCAGCCGTGGCTATACCCTGGACTTTGACACCCGGGTGACTACCGGTGAAAAAGAGGTGCCAAAGATCAGGGCAGATGTATTTTTTAGGTTGAAACAGGGAGAGTTTATTACGTATGCTGATGGACAGGACAGAAAATTGCAATTTCTAAACCCTTCCATAGAAAGAAGTTTGCCGGACTCATCGGTATATTACTCAGAAGAAGAGATCGAAGCGAACTTTAAAAAAATACTTGCTGAGGCGCATTCGATCTTTGGAAAATAAACTTCCAGCCTATCACTTGATTTCCTGTTGATAGCTTTTTATATTTTAGATTTTAAGATTTGGATCTTCTTTATATCTTGTTAAAAATTTATAAGGGGAAGTTATATTTTATGATTTTCCATTTCAGAGAGTGTTCCCTACTAGCTCTCTGTTATTAAACTAACCTCATTTCTGCATGCAGACGGAACAGGAAACCAATTCAAAAAGTTTCAATATACTCAAACCAAGAAAGGCACTTAATAAGGCCTTTTTAAAGGTAAAACCCAATCGCTCCCGCATAGAGAGCTTTAAAGAGAACCTTAAACAATTACTGGATCGAACCAATGATTCCGAGTCTGAGGAATTTCATAAGAACCTGGTCACCGATTTCCTGAAAAAGACCTATTACGATCCAGACCATTTCATTAATACTAAGGGGCGCAACGACCTGGTGATCCATAACGGCAAGAAGGCGAAAAGTACGGTGGGGGTGATCATTGAGGCTAAAAAGCCTAAGAATAAGAGTGAAATGATCAGCCGGGAAAGGATCAATGTAAAGGCTTTCCAGGAACTGGTCTTGTATTATCTAAGGGAACGAATCAGCCAGAAAAACCTGGAAGTGAAATACCTGGTAGCTACCAATATCAACGAATGGTATATTTTCGATGCCAATATTTTCGAAAAATCTTTCGCACAAAATAAGAAACTGGTAAATCAATTTGAGGATTTTGAGGCTGGGAGACTGGCCGGGAAAACTACCGATTTCTTTTACCGGGAAGTTGCCGAACCTTTTATAGCTCAACTGGATACATCACTGGAGTTTACTTACTTCGATATCCGGAATTATGAGAAGCCACTTCGAAATAATAACCCGAAAGACGACAATAAGTTAATTACCCTTTTCAAGCTTTTTTCTCCTGAACATTTGCTCAAACTGCCTTTTACCAACGATAGCAACAGCCTGGACAAAAGATTTTATGGCGAATTATTGCATATCATAGGCCTGACCGAAACCAAACAGGGAGGCAAGAAGATCATCGAACGGTAGAAGGAAGGTAAGCGCAATACGGGATCTTTCCTGGAGAATGCCATCATACAGCTGGATAGTACCGATAAGATAAGCCGACTGGAGAATCCTTTACAGTTTGGAGCGAATCAACAGGAACGCCTGTTTAATGTTGGTCTTGAGCTAAGTATAACCTGGCTTAACCGAATCCTGTTCTTAAAATTGCTGGAAGCCCAGCTGGTTACCTATCATAAAGGAGATAGATCTTATGAGTTCTTAAACATGGATAGAATTCATAATTATGATGATCTAAACAGTTTATTTTTCCAGGTGCTGGCGAGACAACACGGAGAGCGAAATGAAGATGTAAAGGCATTGTTCGAAAAGGTGCCTTACCTGAACAGTTCGCTTTTTGAACCAACCGATATAGAACATTCCACCTTATTTATAAGCAACCTACGGGACGATAAGATCCTTCCTATTTACAGTGCCACCGTCCTCAAGGATAAAAAAGGAAAGAAGAGAACCGGAGAGCTGAATGCCCTGGAATACCTGTTTGAATTTCTGAATGCCTATGACTTTAGCAGTGAAGGTGGGGAGACCATACAGGAGGATAATAAAACGCTTATCAATGCCTCGGTGCTGGGGCTTATCTTTGAAAAGATCAATGGGTATAAAGACGGGTCTTTCTTTACTCCCGGTTTTATCACTATGTATATGTGCCGGGAAACCATCAGGAAAGCGGTGGTGCAAAAGTTCAACGAAACCAAAGGCTGGAATTGTAAAGACCTGGATGAACTATACGATTGTATAGAAGACCGTGAGGAAGCCAATAAAATTATAAACAGTCTGAAGATCTGTGATCCCGCTGTAGGATCTGGACACTTTTTAGTTTCTGCTTTAAATGAAATGATCTCCATTAAGAACGACCTGAATATCCTGCAGGATCGTAGTGGCAGAAGATTAAAGGAGTACCAGGTGGAGGTGGTAAACGACGAACTGGTGGTGACCGATGAAGAAGGCGAACTATTTGAATACAATCCTAATTCTAAGGAAAGCCAGCGGGTACAGGAAGCGCTTTTCCATGAAAAGCAACAGATCATTGAGAACTGTCTTTTTGGTGTGGATATAAATTCCAACTCTGTTAAGATCTGCCGCCTGCGATTATGGATAGAGCTATTAAAGAATGCTTATTATAGAAATGAGACCGAACTGGAAACCCTGCCCAATATCGATATCAACATCAAGTGTGGGAACTCCCTGATAAGCCGTTTCGACCTGGATGCCGACCTGAGCAAGGCCTTAAAGGATAGCAAATGGAGCATCGACAGCTACCGGGTGGCGGTGGATACTTACCGGAATGCCGAGAATAAGGAGCAGAAGCGGGAGATGGAGCGCATCATCCACGATATCAAGAATGATTTTAGAAGCGAGATATCTTCTAATGACCCCAAAGTAAAGAGGCTGCAAAAGGTGAAGGGAGAGATCTTTATCATGGCCAACCAGACCAAACTTTTTGAACAATCTAAACGGGAAAAAGCGGCCTGGAACAAAAAGCTGGAGAAACTGACCAAGGAGAGTAAAAAGCTGGAAACCGAGATCGCAGAGATCAAGGACAATAAGATCTATGAAAACGCCTTTGAGTGGCGCTTTGAATTTCCCGAAGTATTGGATGATGAGGGGGACTTTAGAGGTTTTGATGTGGTAATTGGAAATCCACCATATATGAGAGTGCAGGAGATTCAATCATCTCAACCTCAAGAGAAAAATTTTTATGAATCGAATTACGAAAATGCAAAAGGAGCTTATGACATAGCAAACATTTTTTTTGAATTGGCTAATAATATTTCCTCTCTAGAGGGCAATAATGCTTTTATTTTCCCTCATAAATTTTTTAATTCGGCATCATCTGAAGTGTTTAGGGAATACCTCGAGAAGGGACATTTTATTGAAGAAGTAGCACATTTTGGTGCGAACATGGTCTTTGAAGATGCTGATACTTACACTTGTGTTTGCCAGTTTAATAGGAGACCGAAAATTGGATTCCTCTTTCAACGATTTAAATATAAATCAGATTTTAGGAATTTAATGTTAGATAAAAAGCTCTATACCTTCATTACTTTTGAAATGATTAAAAGATCATCCGAACTTTACGGAGGCAATCAATGGGTCCTTTTTGAAAAAAATTTAGGTTTTAATGTATTTAATAAAATCTATTCTGAAGCTAGATTATTTTCTGAAGTTTTTGAAGACATCTTTGTAGGATTGCAGACGAGTAGAGATTCTCTCTTCGTTTTAGAGAAAGTGGATGGTTCAGATTTTACATTGCGAGTACCTATCAGTGACAAAACTTATGATTTAGAAACTGATTTATTTAAGCCATTTTTAATGGGTAAAGATGTACATCGTTATGGGCATCTTGTGACAGATAAATACGTGTTTTTTCCCTACCGAATTATTAATAATACAGCTGAGATAATTTCTCTTGATGAAATAAAGAAAAAATTTCCTGAGACCTACAATTACGTTAAAGACCATGAAAAAGTATTTAAGGCAAGAGAAAGTGGGAAAGCTGGTAAAAAGCTTCACTGGAACGCTTACATATATCCCAAAAACCTAAGCAAATTTGAACAACCAAAATTATCTTCAATGGAAATTTGTGCAACTCATCCCAATGTTACATTAAATAAGAAAAATTTATACCATACCACAAAAGTTTACAGTTGGGTCAAAAAAAGAAAATGTCAAAGAATCTTACGAATTTCTTTTAGCTATAGCGAATTCAAAATTGTTATGGTGGTTTCTCAAAACTACTGGTGATACTTTACAAGGAGATGCCAGAACCTTTAAAACTAATTATCTGAATCCCTTTCCTTTGCCCAAAAAGGTGGCACCAGAAATAGAAGATAAATTGAAGTCTCAAGTTGCCAGCCTGCTGAAAATAAAAAAAGAAAACCCTAGCGCCGACAACTCTTCTTTGGAAAAAGAAATCGACCGGCTGGTTTATGAGCTATATGGGTTGACGGAGGAGGAGATTGAGATTGTGGAGAATTCATAATATAATGGATAAAACAGAAAATATTACGAATTCGAAATTTAGTGCAGAACAATTAAAAGGTTGGGAAGAGTATAGATCATCAATTTACGATCAACAAACTAAAAGTCATGATTCCTTTGAGAAAGCCATGACATTTATAACCTCTGGAGCCCTAGCTTTAACTCTTACTTTTCATGATAAAATAGTTCCCGTAGGTAATGCAAAAGCTATATTCCTAATAGCTGCTGGCTGGGGACTTTTGGCAATAACCCTTTTCGTAAATCTGGTAAGTCATTATTTGTCGAGCAAATCATTAAATAAGAGTGCGGATGAAATAGATCAGGTTATATCTTATGATTTAACATTTGATGATTTCAACAGCAACCTTGAAAACCGAAATAGGAATATTGATAGGTTGAATAAGATTACAATATGGTCACTAGGAATTGGTTTAACAGCAATAATTATGTACGTAACAATAAATATTTATAATGGCAAAAAAGAACAATCAGGATCAGAATTCAAAACCTCAGAACAGGCAACAACCCAAACCCAAAAATTACGAACAAAAGGGACAAACTATACAAAAACCAGATTCGAAACTTAATAATAATTCCAAAAATAAATAACCTATGGCTAACGATAAAAACAAAAGCGAGACAAAAAAAGGAAAAATAGATTTAGGTAACCCGATTAAAAAACCTAGCAACAATTTAAGGCCGACAACTGATAAAGAAAACAAAAAATAAACATATGGCTGAAAATAAAAAATCCATTTCAAAAGAACCCAGTATTGGAAAAAACACAAATTGGGACAGTCCATTGAAGAAGTCTCAGAATGGAGCAAATATTCCTAAACCTTCAACCAGTTTGAGGCCTAAGGAAGATAATTCGAAATAGGCGTTTAAAATGGACTCCGTTCCCGTAAACCGGTTTCAGTTACCTTCCATTTGCCATTCTGCTTGATCAGTTTAAAAGTCTCCGGCCGGTCGGCATAGGCAGAATTAAACTTTACCCAGGCAGTATCACCATAGATGGTGTCTTTGACAACCTTGAAGTTCGAGCTTCCATTTTTGCCATTGGTCATCTGTTCCTGGACGGCCATATAAGAGTTATAAAGACCGAGAGTGGTATACTCCTCCAACTGTCCATTGTTTCGCTGGTAAAAGCTTTCCACCACGATTTGGGAAGTTTCTACCGGTGTTTTGGGGCTTTCGCTACAAGAGATAAGGAAAGTCAGCATTCCTATTATAAGAAGTCGTTTCATAGTTGGTCAATTAGGGTTATTAATAAAACGGGGTTTTACAATTAATTCTACAGCACGCTCCCCGTTGAGTTCTTTGAGTTCCACTAGCAATTGTTTGTCATTGGCCAGGGAGAATTTTGGAACTACAAATACCATTCTCCTGCTTTGCTGTTCCGGGATCATCACCGGAAGCCTGTACACATAAAGCGGTTCTATTTCCAGCTTTTGAATGGATTTCTTCTTTCCCTGTTTCCTGGTCTGGGTATAGAACTTTAAAAAGTCCAGGTCATAATCCAGCGTTGAGCCATTATCGATCTCAACTACAAAATACAGGGCTTCCTTCTGGAAAACGATATTTTCTACACTTAGACTAATACCGTTTTGTCGCTTTTTGATCCTGCCTATTCGCTGGTTTCTACCAATTAAAAATTCACTAAATCTTTTAAAATAAGTATCTATATTCCCGGCCTTTTGTGCCGTTACCTTCGTTTGGAGAGTATCCTCATTGGCAGGTCTTAAACTGCCAATACGTTGATCTTCGGAGATAAAATAATTCAGCCTTTCGAGCTGATTTTTATAAGCTACAATATACGAAAAAACCGCGCCACTACTGCTGATAATGAGCAAATTACTTTCATCTCCCGGCTGGGCCTGTAGCAGACCAAAATTCTGTTCTTTTTCCCGGTTATAGGTAAATACAAAGTTTTCTGATCCCGTAATTCCCTGCCTGATAGGGGCAGGGAAGAACAGGGCCACATTCTTGGAATCATTGGCGAAAATGGTATCCAAGACGTGACTACTTGGTCGGCTGGAAATTGTTGCCTGGGCAAATATATTTCCAGCAAGAAAGGGCAAAAAAAGGATTTGGGTTATTAATAAAGTCTTCATAATTCGTGGATTTAATTTCTTTAGTTAGGTTTTAAAATGAGTTTATAATTATTGGTGACCGTTACCCTGATGTTCCGGTTATTACGCTGGAAGACATTTTTGATCCCGCTCACCTGGGGTACACCGGCGATATTGATATCCTGGATTAGATCATCAACTACTTCCCGGGTGGCCTCGGCTCTCATACTGTTTTCTATATAGATGCCTTCGCTACCGTCCTGCAGGTCAAAAGCCCTGAGTTTTACCGGCTGGTGATCTATGTGTTCAATTTCGATAAGGGCACGGTTAGGCTGAAAGCTGATAAAGCCATATACCAGGCTATTTTTTGTATAAATCCGCCCAGCTATTTTTGCATCCTCGCTAAGCCGCATACGTAACCTGGAATTCTTTTTTACCACCTGGGTACCGTCCACTTCAGCATAGATCCAGTTATTGGTATTCGGGTTGTCCATTCCCACTATAGGAGCAGGGTTCGAGCTAAAGAAAAGCAGATGTTCAAGCCCCAGTTCCCGGGCAGAGAGGGGTTGTTTTATTTCAGCATTGATTTGTTCCTCAGGGTCATTCAGGGTAATTTCAGGTTTGATGATTTCTTCCTGCTGCCATTGCTGGTTCAGCTTCTCGCTTCTCAGGCTTCCCAGCTCATAAATGCTATCGATCATCCTTTGTTTTACACGTTCACTAAGTTCAGGATCATAATAACCGGCGGTATCTATCAGGCTTTCATCATAAATACTGGGTGCATTGGTTTCTCTTATCTCCTTAAGCGCATTAATGGCATCTAATTTTGATTCATATTCTTTCTCTTCGCCCTCTAATTTGGGAACTGTTGTTTGATCCAGGTTTTCAGTTTCATTTTCATCTTCAGAGTATACCATGTAGGTATAGGCGGTTATGAAAATGAGTACTACGGCCAGTACACTGGCAAAAACCACCTTGTTCTTTTCAATTTTCATAATTCAGTTTTTTTAAGGATTCTTCGAAATAATTGGTGATGAGAAAGCCATGGGTATTATTCGGGTAATTTCGATCTACCAGGATGATGTTCCCGGTCGAGATCAGTTCGTAGGTATCGGTGATCGTACCGCGATTGATCTCAAAAATGGTTTTGGTTCGGAATAAATAGGGTTCCACCGACAGGTCAACTTCAGATTCTATGCTCAGTACTTTCTGAACCAGGGAATACTGAATGAGCCGGTTATAGACCCCATCGGCTTTTTTCTGGCGGTAAAGATCATCTACTGAGCTGTTACCCAGCCAGAGAGCCTTATCCAGGTTGCTTTTATAATTACTGGCATCTATATTATAGAAGTAGGTATGAAAGAGTTCCAGGTGGGCCAATGCTTCTACTTCCATATTTTCTTTTTGCTTTACCCATTTTAATGGAATTACAGATCCGTCTGTATTAACCGCGAAAGAACTGTTGATGGCTTCCTTGTAAATATTATAGACCATCCAGCCAGAGAATCCGCTGGAAACCATGGCAAGGATCACTACACTAATCACTACCAGCCGGTTTAATTTTAAAACTGAATAGATATTTCGGTAAGCTGTTTTCATAATTGGTTCGGTTTAAGAGTTGAAGAGTTTAAAGGTGAAAGAAGTGGCCCGGCTGTAAAGTTTGAATTTCAGGAATACGATAAAACCTATGGATCCGGCCTCTACTATGATCCTGATGATATTATTGTCTGTCGAGTTTCCTAAAAGATTAGACCAGAAGTTAGTATTGATCTCTGAATAAAGGTTGTTTACAAATACATTGACCAGGAAGAAGGCGGGCACCAGCATATATACCGCGGCGTACAACTTGAAAAAATTATAGGCCATATCCCTGAATTTCTCGAAAACGGCCAGGCTGATGACCAGGGGAAAGAATGCCTGTAAGATCCCCAGCAGGAAATAGCGTTCAGCCAGGAAGAGCGGGTAAATGAATAGATCTAATACCCATAGGAACAAACCAACAATAAAAGAAATGACTTTTACGGGATACAATGGAGTTACCAGGGCATCATGGAGTAATGCCATCGCTTTGGTGGCGACCTCAAATGGGCCAACTTCGGTTTCCAGGTCTATATCCTGAAGCTGCAGAGGGATCAGGGCAGAAGCAGTATCTTTATATTGGGTTTCAATGGAGACCAGTATACTATCGAAAAAATCAAGAACCTGCGTTGAAAAGATCACCAGTAGTACTACTGCAAAATTTTTTGCCAGTTCTCCAGGGCTCAGTCCCCAGGTATAGCCATCTTTATCGGCGATCCCCTCGTTATACTTTTTAAGGATGTTTGCCAGGAAGAACAATACGGCAAGGGTTTTCATACCGGCAATGGTATACTGGGAGAAATCACTGTTCTTAATGACCTGGAAAACAGCGTCTACATATTCCAAGCCGATTCCTAAAAAGATGCCCATCAGCTCACTTAAAACCCGGTTTCCCGATTATTGATCTTATCCTGCATCTCCCTGAAGGAAATGATATCACGATAGCGCTGGGTTTTAAGCTGGATTTCAGAAACCATTTCTTTGGACTGAATTTCCTTTTCTTTTAAAATGGCGGCACGTTCTGCATCGGTCATTTTTAAATAATCACTGGAAAGGATCTGATCTATAAAAGCAAGGTCATCCAGGGAATTCTGGATAATTGAATTAAAGGATTCTGAAATGCGGTTAATTTCTTCCGGTTTGATATAGGGAGAATTAAGTATCTCTTGAAGATCCTCTCTTACCAGGTCAAAAAGCCGTTGATTATTCTTGGTAATTTCCTGTACAGCCTGTAATTGTTTGACCACATTATTAACCTTTTCGAGGTTTTCTTTTTGCTGCCTTAGAAAATCTACCGTTTTGAGCAACTGGGATGTTTGTTTAGCCGATTCGATTAGGGATTTTGCCAGGCTTAGAAAATTAGTATTATCATATACGGGCATCCCTTGTGCGGTTGCTCTTCCAGGCATTATAAAGGTAAATGCCAAAGCCAGTACCAGGGTGAAAATCTTGTTTTTCATTGTTATCGGGTTTTTGAGATAAATTCATTAATTGCTTGTTCCATGGATTTATGTTTTTCATAAAGAGCCATTATCTGCTCGTTTTCAGATCCATCGGTGAGATAGGCTGCATATACTTCTCTGGGAACTTCCAGGCGAAATACATTGCTTTCCTTACCTATTTTTATGAATATCTCGGTGTATTTTCGATCACCGGTAAGATTGTTTCGTATCGATTTTAACTGGTTTAGATCATGGCTTGACAACTTTAATCTCCTAACCAGTTCCTCATATCCTTTTTCATTATGAAGGCTATAGATCACCTGGGTATTCTCAAGGATACTTGCTGAAGTACTATTCTCCGGAAGCTGATTTATGGATTGCAGGATAATGCCAATGGCACCGTTCTGTTTCCGGATGGCCTGGTAATAGAACTCCACGCTTTCCAGGACATTCTCGAACTTTAATTGCTTGGCAAATTCATCAAAGAGGATAATTCCTTTCTCTGACCTGTTTCTCCAGATTGTTCTCTGGATAGCCGATTTGATAAGCTTCAACATGACGGATAGGATTTCCTTGTTATCCTTTACTTCATCCAATTCGAAAACGATCAGTCGTTTATCTTCAATCTTATATGTTTGGTCCTCATTTACCTCGAACAGGAAACTGTAGAGACCGTCATCTACATATTCAGACATGATGTGGAGAAAGTTTGAAATATTGAAGTAATCCGCATGGATCTTCAGACCCTCCAGGAGATCCTTTTGGTTGTTTTCAATAAAATGATAAAAGTTATTCAGGGAATGATTAGCTGGAAGACTATCGTAATAAAAGCGCAATATCTTTTTGATAGAAACCGATTCGGCCTTGGTGATCTTATGGCCTGAGGCCAATAGTTCAAACAGGAATACCGAAAGTTCTTCCAGGCGTTCTGGGCTTATATCTGAGGTGTCATGGACATAGAAGGGATTAATTCCTAAATTCTTTCCGCTTTCGTAGCGTAAAACGGTGAACTTACCAGGATAAAGTTTAGCAAACTTGGTATAAGATCCTCCTAAATCGATTATGACCAGGCGAACCCCGTTTTCAAAGTACTGCCGAAGGATATTATTAGCCAGGAATGATTTTCCTTCTCCAGTAGGAGCGAAGATCGCGAAGTTTCGTGCTTTGATTCGTTTCTTGGCTTCATCCCAGACATCTTTAACAACAGGAATGTTATGCTCCCGGTCATTGAAAATAATGCCTTCAGGATCTGATTTATAATTTGTGTTATTTAGTAAGAGGCAGAGTCCATGTTTAAGATCGGTTACATATAGATCCTCATTCGAAAAGTTAGAAGAGAAGCAACAGTAGCTATTCAGAATGTAATTTTTGCGTTCTGTTCCTTTCGGGTAATAGGGAACGATGTCAAGCTCCTTGAATTCGGTTTTAATTCTTGAAGCAATCGTATTCAGGGTTTTGATCTCCTGATCCCAGAAAATTATGTTCAAATGCCCCCTGATGATCCGGGAAGTATCATCGGCGTTGATCTGCTCCAGGATATCCTGAATTTTCCCAAGGATTACCTTGTTCTGAGATCCGAAATTGGAGCTTTTTTTTAATTCCTCGACTTTCTTATCAAGCAGTTTTCTCCATTTATGCTTGTCGTCTAAATAAAGAACCTGGTTAACAATATGATTTTCTTTTAAGGCAAGTCCAAACCCGTCAATAAATCCCTGATGAAATTTAAAGTCATCTGAAGTGAACCTATCATTGGTCTTGCTAGTTTGAACGTTTTCCCCAAAGCATAGCTCACTATTGACAGCAAGCACATCAAAATAGTTTTTTCCAATGTTGAACTGTTCCTTATCCAGGAGTATATCGGTATCAAAACCTTCATTAAACCCATTGAAATAAGCATTGGTCAGGTTCTGGATCATACCTTCTTGCGCTGGAATTAGGTTGATCTTGCGACTGTTATTGATAAATGAAACCGCATCTCTAACCGAGTTTAAAAAGGCCTTTACATTTTCATCCAACTCGCTGATAACAGCTTTCTGAATTTGCCGGAAAGGATTTACGAATTTGGGATTATTAAGTGCCTTATTACGGCTTGAAATGAAAAAGAGGTAAGAGCTATGATCAATATAATTTCGCCTTTTGAAATATGTATGTGTTGCCTCTGCTAAATAGGTAGATTTAGGTAAACGTTCCGAAGAATAAGACTTCTTCAGATAGATATCCTGTTTATGAATTACCGTTCCGGCCGGTAGGCTTTTAATTGCCTGGAACCAAATATTGTGCAGATCTTCAAAATCCTTTTCAGATAAGGAATAGATTTCCGGTAAAATTACCTCATAGCAAGCCACCACATTACCGTTAGTGGAAAAGATGATATTCTCCTGAATATCTGAAATTGGATGGTATGCAGAAAGTTTAAGGCTTTTCATAATAGAGGTTTGATTGTTTTCTATTGCTTATGATTTCCGGATAGGAAGCTTTTATCAGAAAGAACCGGGGGGTGTTGGTTAATCTGAGCAGGGAAATATATAGTGTGGTATTGAAGCAAAGAACTCCAATCACCATGATGAAACTGAATGAAAAAATTATGACGAGTAAACAAGCTATGATGGAAACCATCATCAATGCAAATGAAGATAATGGCAGGCCAAAGATCATTGCCTTCTTACGGATGTTCTTATATGGCTGAAAGCTTTTCATTAGACCACGATTGTAATCAGGTAAGTGAAAATACCAACTACAGCTCCAGCGATGAGAACAAAGACCAATACCCGGGTTATCCCTTTCTTAAGGTCGGCGTTTTCGCCGAAAAAGTGGCCTGCATTGAAAAGGAAACCCACCAGGAAGATCACGCCAAGGATGATGGGGAAGATGGTTCTAATGGTATCAGATACATCATTAACAGAATCTTCAATTCCACCTATCTGTGCAAAAGCTGAAGAGGAGGTAAAAGTGATAAGACTGATTAGAAGAAGAGTTTTTTTCATAACGACTCGGTTTTAGTTTGGGTGAAAATATCGTTATGAGAAAATTACAAATAGAAGGCTTTAAAAAATTGTAAATCAGCGTTTTGTGGATAAAATAAAGATTGAGTTAGGCTGTGCTTTTTTGATATTATTTAGCAATAAATTCTATGGATTTTTTAGGTGGGCTTGTTGATAACTTAAAACCGGAATTTTCGAGAGAATTATAAAACGTCAATTTTACCATCTCCTTCAAGGAAAATAAGTTTCATTTATTACGCTTAATATACTGCATGATAAAATCTATATCCTCCCGAAAGGTAAGGTTATGGTGTTTTGACGATTATTATATCATTTATAAATGACAAGCATCTTCTTCTATCTTCTCTTGCGTTTTATATTATTTTAGTTCTTTATAACCTATTGTTAAACAGCAACCTAATAATTGATAAGATGATTTTTTATTACCAAATAAAGGATAAACGAAATTATATTTTGATATGTATAATTTCTATTTTATTCAATAACGGATCTTTAATAGCTCAAAAGGGAATACGTAAAAATAAGACTGACTATTCAGTTAATATACCCTATCAGAAATTTCATGAACTTGAGGAGAATGCTCTGGCTGAGTCGAATTTAGGTAATCTTCGGGAGATTGTGAAATTTCATCTTAGGAGGGCCAAAAAAGAAAATAATAACATTGAAATAGGCAGAGCCTTTTATTATAGAATTTTAACTGAGGAACCTGAACTAGGATTGATTTATTCAGATTCCATGATTAATATTACCGAAAACAGCCTACATCCAAACTATCCGACTCTTGGCTATATTCTTAAAGGAAACATTCTTTATGATCAGGGAAAATTTCAGCTTGCCCTGGATAACTTTTTAATAGCTTATAATCTGGCCATACAAAAGGATAATATTGAAGATCAGCGCGATATTTCTCTGGCCATCGCTGCCATAAGGAATATTAACGGACAACATGATGCCGCTGTTGATATATATACGCGTGTACTTAATTTATTAAAGGAAAAATCAAGTCCAGTGGAATTCTACGACGACTTTTCTACTTTATATTATAATCTCTCCCTTACACATTTGAGATTATCCCAACTCGACTCTGCAAAATTTTATGTCCAACAGGGCATTGATTTATCCAGTATAAAGAATAAGAAAGAAGATTTTAAAGATTTTGTCCTGGTGGATGCGCAAATAAATTATTTCAATAAGGATTATAATAGGTCGAAAGATACACTGTTGAAATATATTAATGGATTAGAGGGAACCAGCAAGGCTATCAAACTTTACTATTTAGGAAAAATTGAAAACTATAAGGGGAATAAAGAAGCGGCCATTAATTATTTCGAAAATATAGATTCGATAGTCTCATCGACACAGGACCCTTTTGAGGAAGTTAAAGATGTTTATCACCAATTAATAATCAATTCGACTTTAAATAATCATGCGAAAGAACAAATAGGATACATTGAAAAGCTTATCTATTATGATAGCATCCTATCCCTTGACCATCAAAATGTAACCAATAAGGCTGTAGTTGGATATGATATTCCAGATCTTCAAAGACAAAAAAACAAAGCTGAAAACCAACTTAAGGCACAAAGCCAATATATAATTTTAGTCGCCATTCTGGCCGTTCTAGCAATTTTTACTGTTATATACTTACATATTCGATCACAAAAAATGAATGCCAGATTAAAACTTCTCATGAAAGGACAGGAAATAGAGGAGGAAAAAAACATTACAATTAAAGACCACCCCTCATCCGTACCAGAAGAAATCAGAAAGGATCTTTTAGAAAAACTGGTTTTATTTGAAAATTCAGAGCAATTTATGAGTAAAGATTTAGATATGTATAGTCTTGCTCAGCACATGAGAACCAACACCACCTATTTATCGATTGTTATCAATCATTATAAAAAGATGAATTTCCCAACCTATATAAAGGATTTAAAGATTAAAATGGCAATAAATCAGCTAAGTAAAAACCCAGACTTATTGAAATATAATTACCAAGGCCTGGCGGAAATTTTTGGTTTTAAAACAGGAGAATCATTTTCGAAAGCCTTTTTTAAAAAAACAGGGGTTTACCCTTCAAAATATTTAAAGGAATTAAGAATACGCTAGAAAAATTGTAAACATAGGAGGGAGAATCTAGCTTTCTGACCGGTGGGAACAATGAAAAAAACCTAGTTTAAATTTTATTTATGTTAAAAACTAGAAGTAAGATTGTAAACAATTTTACAAACATTAATAACTTTGAATTAGGATAGTATAATTTCTATATCCTAATATTCCATTTTTAATTGGGGATAATTTTTTTAGGTATTAAAAGTTTTTTAAGTACCAATTAATTATATGAATTTCCAAAATGGGAATGAAACTACCGGTGATTATAATGAAACCATTCGCCTTTTTAGTAAGATTTTCAGTTTTGGCAAATCCAATCTGGATTATGAGCCTTTAACCAAATCCCTCTAATTTTATTATAAAAAGTATCTCCAATCGTTTATATATGCCGGCCTTCAGTTTATAAAACCAGATTTCTAATTTTATGAAAAGTGACTGAATCGCAGGATATTTAAGGTGGTATTCCTTAAATATCGATTTATGGTTTTGGTTACTGAAAATGAGGTGAAGAATGAAATCCAGGAAATTGAAGAAACCTTCCTGAATAAGAATACTATCTACTTAGAAGTAATTAAGTATTGCCGAAATATTTTAGAAAAATATAGAAAGGAAATTTATTTGAATGGCTTTCCTGATACTCCTTCCGAAATTCTTTTCTTTAAAGTTCAAAAGCAAATCCCTTTAACTTACTTGGTTTACTATTCTAATCTGTACTCTTACCTTAATAATTTTCCAAAAGGCGGAAAGAAATTCCAGGAAAATTTTATAGAACTCGAAATAAATAGGCTCAATAATTTTTTTCAGCACGAATCAGAATTCTCACGATACATGGAATTAAATCACAATCATTTTGATGAGTTCTACTTCACCAGAAAATATAATTTTTCCTTATCCTGTAAAACCCATCACTATTTCAGAGATCTTAATTTCAGTACTTCTCATGATTTAGTATTAAGTGAATTAAACGCAAACGGCCTGTATTTAAGGTTTTTGAAGAAAGAGTTAGAAAACATAAATGATTCCAATAAAGCTAACATCAATATCGCGAAAAAGCTGGAATGGACAGAAAGTAAAGCAGCATTAATTGAACTCATATATGCGCTACATGAGCAAAAAGCCTTTAATGGGGGCAGAGTGGACCTCAAAGACATTGCAAGTTTTTTTCAAAATGTTTATGACTTCGATAATGCAGATATGTACAAAACTTTCACAGAATTAAAATCCAGGAAAAAGAGCCAAACACAATTTTTAGATGAATTGTCCTTCAATCTATCTTCCCGAATGAGGGAGATCTAACACTTCTTTTTTTTTGTTAAAAAACGACCGTATACGGTCCATCTCCGGTTTTTTTATTTTCAACTTGAAATCATAAATAATGGACTCATTAAGATGAAAATTTCAGCTAAATTTCATTTTAAACCCTCTGATTTAGTGCTATTTGTTCACTGTTAAATTTTAACCGGAGTCCGGTCATCTTGTGATTTTTATTCGGTAAAACTCCACAATTTTGTACAACGAAAGTCAATCTATGTTAGGGGCTATCAATTAAAAAGTTTTAACCATTTGGTAGCCTCTTCCTTTAAAACCCTTTGATTATGGCAAGCAATATTATCACCACAGATGACCTAAGAGAATTTAAACTTGAATTGCTCGAAGAATTTAAAAGTATTCTTTCTAAGCAAAATACCCAGTTAACTCTTAAACGATACTTGAAATCGTCTGAAGTCATGGACCTTCTACAAATCAGCCCTGGGACGTTACAAAATCTTCGAATCAATGGTACACTTCCCTACACTAAAATAGGCGGGATCATTTATTATGACGCCCAGGAAATTCAACAAATTATGGAAGAGAACCGGGTGCAGCACAATTTTAATTTTTAGGCTATGAACTATATTAAATTACTTACTGCGGCGTTTGAAAATTTCTACCATGATCAACGCCTCAATCCGTCACATATTAGTTTGTATATGGCTCTGTTCCAGACATGGAATGTATGCAGATTCACCAATGAATTTTTTGTGAACCGCAAAGAAATGATGCAAATAGCAAAGATCGGTTCACCAACAACTTACCACAGATGCATCACAGATTTACACTCCTGGAATTATCTCACCTACTTTCCGTCAAACAATCCTTTTAAAGGCAGTAAAGTTAAGATGATCGTATTTTTACCTACTGATGATACTGTAGCGGGACCCTACAATCCCATTTTAGATCAAGTTGCGGAACACTACGATCCAATTTCAGATCAAGTTGCGGAACACTACAATTCCATAGATGATAAAGTACTAAACTCATACCATCCCAAAATTGGACAAGCGCTGGTATCTAATATAAACATTAATAAACAGAATAAACATTATAAACCACCAAACAGGAAGGCTGTTTTAATTTTTTTTAAAAAAATGGGATCTGATGCTAATTATGCAAAAACATTTTTCGAGTACTATGAGTCTCATCATTGGCATACAGGCGATAAGCAACCAGTTTATAACTGGAAAGCTTTAGCTTTAAGTTGGATAGAAAGTAGCAAATCTATAGGCAAAGTGAAAAAAGAAAAACAAAAGCTAAATTCTTTAAAGGACGAAAATCTAAAAACATCTAAAAATAAGAACTATGGAGAACCCCTCTAAAATCATGGAAGGTGGCGTGGAATATTCGCTGGGCAAATTCGACGGGCAATCTGTAAAATATGATTTTCCAAAGATCTTGGTTTATCTCGGTGCCAAAGGGAAATTGCTGTTTGGAAAACGGTTCAAGATCTACAAGGGGGACAAAGAAATACTTCTTAAACTTTGCTCTTATTTCATCAAAGATCCTATTAACTGTAAAAAATATGAAATAGATCCTAACAAAGGTTTGCTGCTCTCAGGGCCTGTAGGTTGTGGAAAGACCAGCCTCATGAAGCTTTTACCAAACCTGGTGCCTCACCAGCGAAAATATGCAGTAATGCCCTGTAGGAACATCGTATTCGCTTTTAATCACCTGGGATACAAAACAATTGAGGATTATGGAGAAAGCGGTGTTTTCTGTTTTGACGATATGGGAGTTGAACCGATTGGAAGACACTATGGAAAAGATTGTAATGTAATCGGAGAAATTCTGCTTTCCAGATATGAATTATTTTTACATACACCTTTAAAAACTCATGGCACAACAAACCTGAACGCCGATGAGTTAGAAGAGAAATATGGAGAACGGGTAAGAAGTAGAATGCGCGAATTATTTAATCTAATAGCCTTTGAGCAGAATACTCCTGATAAAAGGAAGTGAGAAGTTTGGTGAGCTATACTGAATTTATCCGTTGTTTTCTTTTTATATTAACGGAATGCGAATCTGAGACGTAATTAAATTAAAATGGTCAGACTTCAAGGATAACCGTCTATATTATGTAATGGAAAAAAATGGTAAGCCATTAAGCCTTAAAATTCCTGATAAGGCTAAGACTATCATTGATTATTATAGGCCGGATAAAAAAATCAATAATGGATATTTATTTCCCTTTTTAAGGGATGTAGATCAAACTCAAGCTGAATAAATTTATACTCGGACAAAAAGCACTACTAAACTCCTCAATAATTATTTAAAAAAATAGCCAAACTTTGTAATATTAATAAAACATTATCGAATCATATTGCCCGTCATAGTTTCGGAAATATTGCAGGGGATAGAATCCACCCTTTAATGCTACAGAAATTATATAGACATAGTGACTTAAAAACAACTTTAAATTATCAGACCAATTTTATTCATCGCGATGCAGATGATGCTTTGGATAGTGTAATTAATTTTTAATAAAATTTTCGAGAAAACTACAATCAAATTTTATTGAGTATTTTTTTAATGTTCATTAATTGCTGATTATTCTAAGTATAATGGTTTTTCCATTTGTGAACCTATAAATGGTATTCTGGGAGCTAGAAAATATCCTGTTAAACTAGCAAACAATATAGGGATAAAGTAGGTGAAGCCTGTAAGAGTAGCTAGTAGGATTGTGGTACTCATGGGAGTTCTTGTAACGCAAGAATTTATTGCTGCCATGCAGGTAATTACTGCCAGGGACAAATTAGTTTCAGGAAATAAATGGTGAATAATCAATCCTAATGTAGCCCCAGTAAAAAATAATGGAATAATAAATCCTCCACGCCATCCGGAAGTTACGGTAACAGCAATGGCAATTATTTTAAAAACTAATATCGCAAGAAGGAACTGTAGGGAGAGATTATTCAGGAGGAGGTCATTTATCTGATGGTGTCCGAAGTAACGGGTGAGCGGATAATAGAAAGCAATTACTCCTAAAATCACCCCACCTATTAAGGTTTTGATATATATAGGAAAATTAATTTTTTGAAAAGCAATTTTTAAAATTTTAGTACAGAAAATAAAAGTCCAGGCAATGATGGTTCCCGCCACGCCAAAAAGGATCGCATAGACAAAATCAAATTTATCCTGCATTTCATAAGAGGGTAGGTCCCAAATTGGACCAAGTCCTAAATGTATGATTAACGCGAATATAATATAGCTGAAGCAACTGGCCACAAAGGCTGGAATGATTGCTTTGTAATATTCTACGGCATGTTTGTGATGCAAAATTTCCAATGAAAACAAACTTCCTCCCAAGGGAGCTCCAAATAAAGCAGTAAAGCCTGAAGCCATCCCGGCTATACTCATAGACCGAAGCTCTTCACCTTTCATTCTCAATACTCTCCCAAGCCAGGTTCCGGTAGATCCCGTTACCTGTACTAAAGGAGCTTCGGGTCCAAGGCTACCGCCAGAAGCCACACAAAGTAAAGATGAAAGCACCATAGACGGATTGTTTTTTGGATCTAGTTTACCTTTATTAAACCTGATATTATTGACGATTAAATGGATTTCCCCCGGATCTCCAATAACATGAATAATAAAACCGGCCAGAAGCCCGGCAACCGCCATTGTAGGGATCACCAGCCAGCCATCAAAAAAAGCCAAGCCATGGGTTAAAAATTCTAGTATAATCCAATAAGTACCGGAAATAAGTCCGCCAAGAATACCTAGAAGTGCCCAGAGAAAAAATGTTCTGCTGAATAGAAAAGGATTAAACTTTAAGGGCTGATCTAAAATATTTAGATAGGTAATTAGTTTCCGCTTGTTCTTTGTTTTCAAAAGGGGTAAGATTTGGTATTATGCAAATTTACAAATCATTTAATATTAGGGGTAGTTTATAATTTTTAAACGGCAAGTAAAAATCTTCTTTTAACCAATAAAAAAAGGCTCAAATTACTTGAGCCTTTAAAACTAAATTGTTCTTGATCTTTTCTAATCTTCAAACTCCTTGATTACAGAACCGGATTCGTCGAAAATCACAGTTATTTCTTTTCTACCATCTTCTAGTTCAACTTCATAGGTAGTTTTTTCATTTTCTTCCTTGATTTCAATATCATCAATTTTATATGAAGCGTAAGAGCTACTGATTTTAGATTTAATAGCTTGAGGCAATTCTGTAACCTTCAATTCTTTTTCTATTTTGGTCATTCTCCCGGATGCATCATACCAAAGCTCATATTCGTTGCGGTCCATGTCAAATTCCACTTTGTACAATTCGTCTTCTTTTTCCCATTCTACATCTGTAGCGTTAGCGTACTCTTTTTCGAAATTAGACATCAAATCAGATGGGACTTCCTCCTTTTTTAAATCCTGGGCACTTACTGTTGCAGTTGCAAGTAAGGCAAGTGCAGCTACTTTTAAACTTTTCATATCTTTCTTATTTTTAACCCTCATTGAGGGGTTTGATTCCCGAGGCTTACCTCGTATTTTTAAATTAATTCAAATTCAAATCTCTTGGACTTTCCGTGAGGTTTTTGATTTTGACACAAATAAAAGCACCAAAACTGGAAAAAATTAGGAATGTTTAAAATTGTAATTCCCAAATCTTTCTAGATTTCGAACGTATTTTAGCTCCAAAGCTGCAGAACATGAAAATACTAATTATAGAAGACGAACAGGAAATGCTCGAAAACATGCAGAATTCTCTAGAAAAAGAAGAATTTGTGGTGGAAACAGCTAGCAGTTACAGGGAAGCTTTTTCGAAAATTGGTGTTTACGAATATGATTGTATTTTACTGGATATCTCTCTGCCCGATGGGGATGGGTTTCAGATTCTTAAGGAGTTAAAAAATAAAGGAATTTTAGACAGTGTGATCATAGTTTCAGCTAAAGATTCCCTGGACGATAAAATTAAGGGACTGGATCTGGGCGCCGATGATTATTTGCCCAAACCTTTTCATATGGCAGAATTACATGCCAGGATCAATGCGGTTTTAAGGCGGAAAAAATTGGAAGGTTCCAATATTCTGCAAATCGGAAATGTTTCTATAGATATGGATAAACATGTGGTGTCTATTGATAAAACTGAAATCACTTTAAACAGAAAAGAATTTGATATCCTGATGTACCTTGCCACCAACAAAGACCGCTTGGTCAATAAATCGGCGCTTGCCGAGCATGTTTGGGGCGATTATATTGACCAGTCAGATAATTTTGAATTTATCTATTCGCAAATAAAAAACTTGCGAAAAAAGCTGAATGAACAAAACGCAGAAATTGAAATTAAAGCCGTTTATGGAATTGGATACAAATTAATAGGCTTATGAAACTGCTGAATTATACCACCCGGTATTTTGCAATTATCCTTTTGATCTTGCTTTCAGTATGGGCTGTTTTATTCTATTTTGAAATGCTGGATGAAATATATGATAGCATGGATGATGGACTTGAAAACCAGAAAATGTTGGTGATACGTCGTGTGAAAGAAGATGCTGCTATTTTAGAGAAAAATGAGTTCGGGGAAGGCTATTATACTATTAAAAAAGTGGAATTAGAAAATGTTCAAAACCTCAAGGACAATTATCGCGACACCTTAATGTATATGCATAATGAAGAAGATTTTGAACCCGTACGCTTACTGGAAAGTGTTTTTCAGCAAAATGGGGAATATTATAAGTTAAAGGTGATTACCTCCATGGTAGAGGAGGACGATCTTATTGAAGACCTGTTGTATTCTCTGCTGTGGTTATATTTAGGACTAATATTTTCTATTATTCTTCTGAATAACATTGTGCTAAAAAAAGTATGGAACCCTTTTTATAAGCTTATAAGTGAGCTTAAAAATTTCAATATTGAAAAAGATGAAAATATAAAGGTCGAAAAAACTTCTATTGAAGAATTCAATTTGCTTAATAAGCAAATTCAGCAGCTATTGCAAAAATCCAAAGATAGTTTTACCGGGCAAAAGCAGTTTATTGAAAATGCCTCCCACGAGTTACAGACCCCTTTGGCAATTAGTATTAATAAACTGGAATTATATATTGAAAACAACGAGCTAAACGAGGATGAACTAAAGCAAATCGCTGCGGTACTTAATAACCTGGAGCGTTTAACCCGATTTAATAAATCTTTATTGCTATTAAGTAAAAT
The DNA here is from genome assembly GCF_019357415.1 of Gramella sp. MT6. Classification (NCBI taxonomy): domain Bacteria; kingdom Pseudomonadati; phylum Bacteroidota; class Flavobacteriia; order Flavobacteriales; family Flavobacteriaceae; genus Christiangramia; species Gramella sp. MT6. Next base: position 3,294,286 of record NZ_CP048410.1, on the reverse strand, counting down.
TGAAAATCAGCAGTTTGTTGCCGAAGAAAGAGTGTCTATAAATACCATTATCGAAAATCTGGTGGATGACTTTTCAGATTTTTCAAGGCATAAAAATATGGAGGTGGTTATGGATCTAAAGGAAGCGATAGAATTTGAAATGAACAAGGATCTAGCAATTATTCTTTTCACCAACCTCATTAAAAATGCCATTTTTCATGGTGAAAGCGGAAGTAAGATTGAAATTAAAACTGATAATAGCATAGTCAATATTTCCAATTTTTCGGAAAATAAAGAACTTAAAAAGGAAAAATTATTTACCCGGCTTTATAAAATAAGGGACAAAAATTCAAACGGACTTGGCCTGGCAATCTCAAAAGCCATAGCCGACGAATATAACCTCGCGCTGTCATATCACTTTGATGAAAAGCATATTTTTAAAGTAGGGTTTCCCAAGAAATAAACCTTTTCTAAAATCTATCTCAAGGAATTGAATTTCTGATTCTTTCCAGTTCCCACTCTTAAATTTTTTCAAAGCGTCCATTTTACGGATGGCGAAGTATCCAAGCCATAATTTTCTATTCCAAATTCTTTCCAGTTTTGGGTCACACCTTTGTTTTAATTTAAAAATGTAAATCATAAAAATATGAAACGGATAATTTTAATGACAGCGATTTTGGCAGGTATGTTCATTTCCTGTGATAATGACGACAGTCCCAATGTTGAAACACCTTCAGTAGTATTAAATACTTTTCAGCGTGAATTCCCTGATGCTACAGATGTAGAATGGGAAAAACTCCAGGAGGATTACGAAGTGGAATTCGAAGTTGATAATATAGACCACACAGCCATTCTTAGCAATGATGGGAATTTACTCAAATATAAATATGACATTTTAATATCTGATTTGCCAGGACCGATAACAGAAATCATCAACACAAAGTATGAGTCTAATGAAATAGACGATACTGAAATTTTGATAATTGACGGGGTCACTTATTATCAGGTAGAGTTTGAAAGAACGCTGAAGGATGAGCAGGCTGTTTATAATGTTTCCGGAGAGGTGAATCCTGATATAGAATATTTGGATTAATTATAAAATGAAATCATGAATAAGTCAGCTGTATTGATCGTACTGGGAGTTGTTGTTTTTGCGGGTGGATTGATTTTTTCATTTGATCGTAAAGCAACACTTTCCAAAGAAAAAAAATACGAGTATAAAATTGAGTCTAAATGGGAACTTCCCAAAATTCTAGATGAAGTTTCCGGAATAGAATGGCTGGATCAAAATAGAATTGCATGTGTCCAGGATGAAGACGGGATCGTCTTTATCTATAATCTTGAAACTTCTGAAATTGAAAAGAGAATAGATTTTGCCGATGCCGGCGATTATGAAGGTCTTGCCATCAATGGAAACACCGCTTACGTGGTGCGCAATGACGGAACTATTTTTGAAATCTCAAATTTTGATAGCGAGGATCCAAAGACCTTCAAATTTGAAACTTTTTTAACGGAAGCCCATAATGTGGAAGGACTCTGCCTAGATAAATCAAATAACCGCCTAATGCTGGCTATTAAGGATAAGGAAAACGATAGCGAAGAATACAAGGGGGTATATGCATTTAATCTAAAAAATAAAGAACTGGCTAAAACGCCCGTTTTTAAGTTAAATATGAAAGACAAGCTTCTGAATAATTCCGAAAAGAAAATGAGTAAAAAATTCCGCCCTTCAGAAATTGAAATCCATCCTGAAACTGGTGAAATCTATCTTCTGGATGCCAAAGATCCCAGGTTGCTCATTATGGAT